>DASTQB010000055.1:0-29436 GCA_035761985.1 Pyrinomonadaceae bacterium | reverse complement strand
TGGATGAAACCCGCGACTGTAAGTGGCCTTACGATTAGTTTATTCCGGCTTTATCGAATCCGTAGACTGGTATTCTGGTTCAGCGTGCACTTCCAGGAAGATCTTTTGAGCCGAGGTTTTGTTACTGATGCTCCAGTTCCTGGCTACGGGGCTTTCCTTTATCGCCTTGTCGAGTATTGACTTCAACTGGACGCCTGAAACCTCAAAAGAAAACTTCTGTCCGAGTTGCTGGATATAAAACCCGCCGAGACGACCCGTATCGTAAGTCGTCCCGTAGCGCTCCAGAATCCTTTTGGTTTCAGGAGTGGAAAGCAGGTTTTGGCCAAAGTGCCAGCAGCTGGTCTTCTCAGGAACCGAAAAGCTGCTGATCCTGGTTAGCAGAAGTTCTCGCACCACTGGATCGCGATGGTCCTCTTTCGGAAAAACGCTCACAACGCCATTCTCAATCTGCCATGTATATTCCTCATGCTGCGCAACGAATTGCGCCAACAGATCCGACAGCGTTCCTTTGTGAAAATCGATTCGGTACAGCGAGAGCCGATTACCGCTGCGAGCAATCTCCAACCCGACGGGAATGTTGTAGGTAAAGGAAAGTGCCGAGAACAGTCCTGCGATACTTTCCCTTTCGATCTGGACATTCTCCAGCCGCATCTGCGCGAGATCGATTTTCTTCCGCGCAACGACATTGTCCTGCGCACGCACACTCCCGCCGGCGATCAGGAGGCTGGCGAGTACACAAAGAGTAAACTTCAGCATAGGTTCAAGCCTGCTCATTTTACCTCTTGGATCACTCTTTGATGAACGTGAAGTTGGGAGGATAAAACTTCGCTTCAGAAAAACTTAAGGTGCGACCACCTGGACCAAAGCACTGTTTGTAGTAGCGCCTCTCAGACTGATCGTTACAGACAAGTTGCCCGGCGCCACTTGCGGCAACTTCACGACGACCTGTGTGACCTGATCGGCACCTGCAAGTGGTCCAATGTATTCAACCGGCAGGGCGTGAACAGTTCCCTGTGCGTCCTGGGCCAGAGCAGTCAGCGAAGACGCGTTATCCGAGGGTAAAAGATCGAGGCGCCACACAAATAACGACACGCGCGTACGTCCATCCGAATTGAAGTTAACGCGAGGCGCGAGGGTGAATGGACCACGCAATTTCGTGACCGACTCCAACGCAATTGCGCGTTGCGTATCGTCTTCCAGGAGCAACACGGGCCCGTTGTTAGTGTTAGCGCGCGTGAAGAGGAATATGTCTTCCTCGAAACCATTTAGATCGTTTGTGATGAGATTGCTGGCGCGGCTGAAGAAGACGACACGATTACCATCAGCGGTGATGAGCGGCTGAAATGAGAAGCCGTTTCCGGTTCTTGTAGCGGCAGCGTTCGGACTCAACAGCAATGTCTGTCCCGTTTGCATGTCGCGCACGAACACGTCGTGTGAACCGCCGGTGGTTTCGTCAGGGAAATTCACGAGATCGTTAGCGAGACTATTAAAAGCGACGTACCGGCCGTCGGCGGAGACAGACGGATTGACCGAGCCGCCGATCGATCCGGTCGTGCCTGAAACATTTACGCTGACGAGCGTTTTTGTGTGGGTTGCAATTTCGTAACGAAAAACATCTTCGCCGGGGCCGTTCGTATCGTTGGCGACGAGATTACCTGACTGAGTCGCAAACACCACGTAACGTGCATCGGCGCTGATGTTGTACTGCACTCCGCGATCCGAATCAAAAAATGCGATGCCGTTACCAGTCGACGTGCCGGCGGTGTTGACGGTGATCAGTCGCTTGGTTCCGGCCTGTATGTCGTAGATAAAAATCTCAGACAGATTATTGTTGTCGGGGATCGTCGATAAATCCGTGGCGCGCGTATCAAACACGACAAAGCGCCCTCCACGATCGATCACGGCGCCTGCGCTGTGGTTATTTCCACCGCCTGTTCCCGCAGCGTTAGTGCTGAGACGGATCGTAGTGCCCGCTTGCATATCTCGCAGGTAGACGTCGCGCGTCGGAGTGTCGTTCGCAATGAGATCACTTGACTCGCTGGTGAAAACTACGTAGCGGCCGTCCGCGCTAATCGAACCGCCAAACGACGTGCCGTTTCCGGTACCGTCCCCGGCCGCGTTCACAGTAACCAACTTCGTCACGTTGTTGACGGTATCACGGACGTAAATGTCCGATCCGAAGCCGTTTTTGTCGGGGTGGGCCGTCAGGTCCTGCGCAAGACTCGTGAAAGTAACGAAGCGCCCATCGGGCGTCATATCGATGAGTTCAGACGGACCAAGGGCGGCGCTGACGGTCCCCGCAGCGTTGACACTGACGAGGCGAGTGACGCCTGCGTGCATGTCGCGGATGAAAACGTCCGGAGAAGAATTCGTGTCGTTGGACGTGACGTTGTTTGCAAAACTGGTGAACGCCACATACCGTCCATCATCGCTGATTAGACCAAACGGTGAGACGCCGCTTGACGGTGTGCCCAGATGATTGATACTGGCCATCGCCGTCTTACCCGTGAGTAGATCGCGCACAAAGACGTCGGCCGCGCCGATCGCGCCGAGCTGAACAATGTCAGTGGCCTCACTGTAGAAAATGACGAAACGTCCGTTAGGCGTGATGCGATAGCGGCCAAAATCGCCGGAGCGACGGTTGCCGCTGCCGGTACCGCTGGCGTTGATGCTGACGAGAGTGGGATGTTGCTGGCCCAGCACCTGAGCCACGCTACTCAACGTGAGGACACAAAACGTGAGTACCGTAAAGCAATTATGACTTAATCCTGACAATTTACCTCCGATGGAATCCGCGAGGGCTGGGTTCGAGGTCCACAGATTACACTATCCGAAGCATCTGTGTAATCTGTGGCGCATAGACCACGGATTACACGGATCGTGGAGAGTCGGGCTGGAAGGTGAGACTCAGGATACAGCCACCGGAGCGTCGGGTTCGATCGGCTTAGCGAGGTTTGGAAGCCGACCAGCAGGACGCCGCGTCAATCGGAGGCGCCGGCATAAGCTGTCACAAATGACGCTGATTGGTTGTCGTATGGGATCTTGTTAAGCCTGCCAGACGCCATCATCACCAAAACCTACGCACCAATCCTTATTCTCGGTGCCGCCGGTGGAGTGATCATCGGACTTATTGTTGGCAAGTGGGGTGCGTAACCTGGGCAGGCAAGGCTTAGCCAACCTGCCCACGTAGCTGCACCCACTCACTCTCCTTAATGAGCCTTAGAGGTGTTCTCTGGAATTTCAGGTAGCGCCTCAAGGAGCAGTAACGTCTTGCCGCCATCACGATCTTCAAAACCTAACCCCTGTTCAAAACCCGTGTCTCCGATGAGCGGAGCGATTCGTTGAACTTTCGGGATCAGATGTTCGACGTGCCTCGGGTCTGCAGTCGTTTCACCACCTAGGATAATTGCGACACTCCCTGCACTACTGCCTTTAGCCTCAAAGCTCACGCCAACCAGCGGCAAGTATTGCTCCTCTTCCTGCGCTCCTATCTCTCCAAAAACTTCCAATCGCGTAGCGCGAAACTGGTTCCTTTTAGTGAACTCGTCAAGAAAACTCCTCCACTGTGTTTGCTCGATGAAACCCGCCATATTCTCCTCCTCGTAATGTGGTACTGCTTCACTGCCACCGCACAGAAACCGCTCGACATCACACAGCACGCGGCGTCATCCGATCGGCAGGCTTGACCATACCGTGCAGTCTCAAACCGAGCGCAATCAGTAGACTTCCAAACACTATGGAGTACGCACCGATCAACCAGACGACAGCGAGTGCCCCGGCGCCTGGATTGAGAAACAAGAGAACACCAAAGATGATCGATGCAACTCCGCCCAGCGCCAATAGCCACTCTCCCGTGATGTGTTTCCGCAACTGAATCGCTGCGGCAATCTGGAAGGAACCCGTGACTATGGCCCATGCAGCGATCAACATCAGCAGTACCAGTGCAGTGATGCCTGGTATCACAAACGCCAACACACCTGCTACCACGCCGAGAAGTCCTTGAATTAAAAGAAGCCACCAACGTTTGTTCTCGCCGTAAGATTTCACGCCGGCAGCGATCGCGAACGCGCCATCTACCAGTGCGTACGCTCCCCAAAGCAAAACCAGGGCGGTCAGTGTGATCTGCGGCCAAACAAATGCCAGAATCCCGAAGAGGATTGCGACTATTCCGCGCAACACCAAAGCCCACCAACTGCTCGTGTAAACTAATAACATCCTACCCTCCTTACCTCAGTTCCCATGTTTAGCTAATTCGGCCTTGCACAAAAAATCGTGTTAATCCTGATAATCATGTTAATCCTGTGAAGCATGCCTTTCGAGTTGGGCGCTTTTACAGGATTTACAGGATTGGACATGATTTACATGATGATCGTTCAGTGATGGACCAGCACCGGAACTGGACTATTGCGAATTAAATAATCTGTCGTTGTTCCAAGCGCCATAGTGTCTGCAACCCAATTTTCATAGGCGCCCATCACCATCAGATCGCAACCGATCTCCTTCGCATGATCGATGATGACTGAGTGGCTGTCGCCCCTCAGATAATGAGTGCTCAAGTGAACCGGATAATCCTTGAAGTAAGTTATGACTTCGTTCAGCGCTGTCGTCGGCTCACCTTCTTCCACCATTTGCACTGCATCCACGTCCATTTTCAACGCGACCGCCAGGCGTGCGAGCATTTTCATTGCCCCACGCGCGCCCTCACTGCCGTCGTAAGCCAGCAAAGCGCGTCGAAACTCTCTAAACTCTAACCCGGTCAACAGCACTGGACGTTTGACCTTTCGCACCAGTCTCTCGGTAACTGATCCAAGAAAGCCTGTCTCGAATTCTTTATCCTCGCCGCGCTCACCAATTACCAACAGATCCGAGTTGACCGCCGCATCGGCAATGACCTTCACAACATTCCCTGTTTTGAGATCCGTCTCGCACGTTACGCCATAGCGTTCACAGATGCCGGCGGCACGCTTGAGTGCTTCCATGCCCTGCCTGCGGTAGTAGTCTCGGACACGGTCGGTCAGCCCTGCGGAAGGAGAGCTCTCGAGAATCTCAGCAAGATGTTTAATGAAGTGGCCCGCGAGACGTCGCGCATCGATCACGTAAAGCGCTGTGATGCGCGCTTCCAGTCGAGCTGCGAGCCAGGCGCTATACTCGGCGGCGACGTCTGCATAAGCTGAACCATCAGTCGCGATAAGTAGCGACGAAGTTCCGTAAGCGTTCCCAGTCATTACTCACCTCTCGACCGAGCCCAGATACTGATGAATGAACTGCACCGCCGTCGCGCCTTCGCCAACGCCGGCTGCTACTCGTTTCACTGAACCGTGCCGTACGTCGCCAACGGCAAAGACCCCAGGTTGGCTGCACTCCAACCAAAACGGATCACGTTCAAGCTTCCATGACTCATGCACGTGCCCGTTCTCTTTTTCCTGAAGAAGATCCGGACCGGTAAGGATGAAGCCGTGATCGTCTCTCTCCACTGTGTCTTTGAGCCACTCGGTGTGCGGTAGGGCTCCTATGAAAATAAAAAGAGCAGTCGTTGGAAGAGTCTCCTGCTTATTTTTCGACGCATCGAACACCGTGATAGCTTCGAGCCGATTTTCACCATGCACTTCCGCAACCGTCGTTCGCAGCCGCACTGTAATATTCGGGGTGTTCTGGATGCGATCGATCAGATACTGCGACATGTTTTCGTCAAGTGATTCACCGCGTACCAGCATCGTCACGCTCCTCGCGTAACGCGAGAAATGCACTGCAGACTGGCCGGCGGAGTTGGCGCCGCCAACTATGTAGATATCTTCATTACGGCAGAAAAAGGCTTCCGCCAAAGTGCCACCGTAATAGACTCCCGCACCTACCAATCGATCGATCCCGGGTACATTCAGGCGCCGCCATTGGACTCCAGTAGCAATCAAAACAACGTGGCCCCTCAGCTCCGAGCCATCACCTAACGTCACGATTGGGGTCGATCCCTTAACGCTTAACCCGGAAACCTCCAGCGGAGTGATAATCTCAACTTCAAACTTCTTCGCTTGCGCAACGGCGCGCCGGGCCAAATCCGCTCCGTCCAGCCCTGCGGGAAAACCAAGATAGTTTTCGATCATCGAACTCAATCCGGCCTGGCCACCCGGTGCTTGACGTTCGACGATAATCGTCTTGAGGCCTTCGCTCGCTCCATAAACTGCGGCCGCCAATCCGGATGGGCCACCGCCCAGAATGATGAGATCGTAGAATTCTCCTTCCGGTCGAACCTTCAAACCTATCTTCTGTGCAATCTCAGCGTTGGTCGGCCGCGATTGCCGCGTACCATCTGGAAATATCACTAACGGAAGCTGTGAACTTTCCAGTTCGGAAACATTCAACATCCGCCGCACTTCTTCTATGTCTCGCTCGACGTCGAGCCATTCAAACGGAATGCAGTTTCGGACCAAAAAGTCGCGTATCTTGTGGGCTTCTGGTGAGAATCGAGATCCGATGACGCGCAGGCCCTCCACCGACACGCGTGCTTCCCAGTCGGCCAACAAATCATTAACAACTGGGTATAGCTTCTGGTCTGGAGGCTGACAGGGCTTGATCAAATAGTCGTCGACATGAAACCTGTTAATTGCACCGATGGTCGCTTCGCTTTCGCCGACTGTCGTGAGGAATGCGGTTTTTGCGTCATTGAATAGCGCGCGCGCCTGGTCCAGGAATTCACCCGCCGGCATGTCCGGCAACTGTTCGTCCACCAGAATAAGTGCCACGCGGTCATTGTCGTTTTTAAGCTGCTCGAGAGTGGTCAATGCAGCGTGACCTGAAGACGCGGTGAGTACGCGATACTGCTCTCCGTATCGTTGTTCGAGGTCTCGCTGAAGCTGTTTCAGGAGATCTGCGTTATTGTCTACTATTAGAAGGACTGGATTTGCCATACGTCACCCGTTAACTCTCTGCTTCCTCATTCATTCGCCGCCGCCACTGCTTAACGCAACAAAACAGGCTCGGCATCAACACGCACACGGAACAGCGCGTAGGGTTTGCGGCGCAGGTCGCGCCCATTGTGAAAGCGCGCCTGACGGTGCAACTCGTTCGACGTGACGTAGAGGTAGCCGTCCGTCGCGAGCGACAGCGTGTCGGGCCACAAGAGGTGCGGGTCATGCACCACCGTTTCCCACACGCTGTTTTGCTCGTTGAAGTTGCGGCGTAAGATCCCGTTGTGCTCGTAGTTCGTGGAGTAGATATAGCCGTCGGCGTCAGACTCTAAACCGTCCGATGCGCCGCCCCTGTCACCTTCATCCCTGACGGTCGCGCCAACCGCCTTCTCGTCGAGCGAGCGATCACAGAGCGCGTCCGTATCAACGCTGTAAAGTTTCCGGCTAGCGAGCGGGCAGTAGTAGAGGCGCGCGCCGTCGGCAGAGATGGCGATGCCGTCCGTCCCCATCGCAGGTCCCTGCTTCACTGACCCGTCCGGCTGCGGTTCGAGGAACGGTCGCCCCTCGACAATGGGGAGAAAGGTTTTTATGTCTTCCGCCTTCGTCGAAGGATGATCGTTGAGCTGTCGCCAACTCTCGCCCGTGCCTAAGTCCACAACGATGATCCCGTTCGCGCCCTTCTGCGCCGAATCGGTGATGAATGCCACGCCTTCCGAGCCACGCCGCAGATCGAAGCGCACGTCGTTAAGGTAGGTGGTTGGCAGAGCCACGTCCTGCGGGAAGAGAATTTGCTTTACGACCTGATCCGTTGTCAGATCAACGCAGACTAGTTTTGGTCCGCCGTATTCCGTTGGCTTGAACTCAACACTGCCGGTATCAAGTATCCACAAACGGTCTGATGGATCCACGACGACCGATTGCACGGAGACAAGCGCGGCTGCCGGGTCGCTCTCATCGGTTTGGTTGAACGCTTCGTCCGGGTAAGCGACCGCCTCGCCGTCGCGCAGTTCGGCGACGGTGAACGCGACGTCGTCGCCCCACTTTGGAAAGTTGATGAAGATACGTCCCTCCCGGGACACGGTGACGCCGGTCAGCATCGGGCCGTTGAAGTACGCTACCGGCTCCAACTCGCCGAACGGCTCATCAATCGGCGATGTGTGCTGTTTCTGCTGTTGACGACTACTTGACATGTTTTGTTTCTCCTTAAGTTCAGTGATTAGTGGTCCGTGGACAGTAATCAGTAATCAGCAGTCTGCTTCCTCACGCATTCGCCGCCACAGCTTCTGGTTGCTCAGCTCCTTCGGTCTTAAACGTGAATTGATTGTCTTTCCAGTCAACCATTACTTTGTCGCCGTCCTTGATCTCGCCGGCCAGTAATCGGCGGCCAAGCGGTGTCTCTAATTCCTTTTGAATGGCGCGCTTTAGTGGCCGAGCTCCATAGACCGGGTCATAACCTTCGCGCGCGAGGTGAGTTTCCGCTGCGGGTGTTAGCTCTAGTCTGATGTGCCTTTCAGCAAGACGCGAGCGCAGACGTTCAAGCTGGATCTGGAGAATCTTTTTGAGGTGCTCTTCGGTGAGTGAATGGAAAACTACAATCTCATCAACACGATTCAGGAACTCAGGACGGAAGTGATGCCGCATCTCAGTCAAGACGGCTTCCTTCATTAGATCGTAACCTGCAGAATCGCCCTTGCCGCTAAACTCCAGAATCCTGTCAGAACCGATATTGGAAGTCATGATGATGACGGTGTTTTTAAAGTCGACTATCCGACCCTGCCCATCCGTCAAACGACCATCATCGAGAATCTGTAGCAGAACGTTGAAAGCGTCATGGTGCGCCTTTTCGATCTCATCGAACAGGACCACAGAGTAAGGGCGGCGTCGCACTGCTTCCGTTAGCTGTCCGCCCTCTTCGTAACCGACATATCCAGGAGGGGCCCCGATCAACCGCGAAACCGCGTGCTTCTCCATGTACTCAGACATGTCGATGCGAATCATCGCCCGTTCGTCATCGAACATGAATTGGGCGAGGGCTCGAGCAAGTTCCGTTTTGCCGACGCCCGTCGGCCCGAGAAAGATGAAAGATCCGATTGGGCGATTTGGATCCTTTAACCCTGAGCGAGCACGGATAACGGCATCGGCGACTGCCTCCACTGCTTCGTCCTGTCCGATCACGCGCTTGTGCAGGTGATCGCCGAGTTGAAGAAGCTTTTCGATCTCGCCTTGCATCAGTCGTGACACTGGTACTCCGGTCCAACGACTCACCACTTCGGCAATGTCCTCTTCATCAACCTCCTCTTTAATTAGCCTGGATCCACCTTGCTTCTTTTGCAGCAGTTCTTCTTCGGACTGTAGCCTTCGCTCCAGATCGGTCAGCTTGCCGTAGCGCAGTTCCGCTGCTTTATTCAGATCGTAGGCACGCTCAGCCTGCTCGATTTCAATCCGGGTTTGATCTATCTCCTGGCGTATTTTGCGTAGGCGTTCGACCGCCTGCCGTTCGACTTGCCACTGCGATCTGAGTGCGTCGGCGCGAGCTTTTAGATCAGCCAGCTCTTTCTCCAGCTTTTGCAAACGCTCTTTTGAAGCTTTGTCTTTCTCCTTTTTTAAAGCCTCGCGCTCGATCTCGAGTTGCATTACGCGTCGTTGCACTTCATCGAGTTCCACGGGCACGCTTTCGATTTCTGTGCGTAGCCGCGCGGCGGCTTCGTCTACGAGATCGATAGCTTTGTCAGGTAGAAAACGATCGGTGATGTAACGATGAGAAAGCACTGCGGCGGCAACGAGCGCGGAATCTTTGATCCGTACGCCGTGATGGAGCTCATAGCGTTCGCGCAGGCCCCGCAGTATGGAGATCGTGTCTTCGACCGACGGCTCATCGACGAAAACAGGCTGAAAGCGACGCTCCAGCGCGGCGTCCTTTTCAATGTACTTGCGGTATTCATCAAGTGTGGTTGCGCCAATGCAATGCAACTCTCCACGTGCGAGCATGGGCTTTAAGAGATTGCCGGCATCCATCGAGCCCTCGGTCTTGCCGGCACCGACGACGGTGTGCAGTTCGTCGATGAAAAGAATTATCTGGCCTTCTGCTCCCTGGACTTCCTTGAGCACAGCCTTCAATCGTTCTTCAAACTCACCACGGTATTTAGCACCGGCAATCAGCGCTCCCATATCGAGCGCAACAACACGGCGATCCTTCAAACTCTCCGGAACATCTCCCCTTACAACGCGCTGGGCCAGGCCCTCAACTATTGCCGTCTTACCAACGCCAGGCTCGCCAATCAGAACGGGATTGTTCTTCGTTCGTCGAGAGAGAACTTGAATCACGCGCCGGATCTCTTCATCACGTCCGATAACCGGATCGACCTTGCCCTGCGCGGCAAGCTTGGTCAGATCACGCCCGTACCGTTCAAGCGCTTCATACGTGGCCTCCGGATTTTGTGACGTTACACGCTGGGAACCGCGCACCTGTCGCAATGCCTGCATCAACTTGTCGCGCGTGAGTCCGAGTTCGCTAAGGATGCGCCCCGCGTCCCCGGATTTCTCGTCTACGATTGCCAACAACAGATGCTCAACGGAAACATATTCATCTTTGAGTTGCTTTGCTTCGTCTTCTGCCTGGACCAGTAGGCGGTTGAGTCGAGCTGTGATGTAGACTTCCCCGGGCCCGCCACTGGCTGACGACACTTTCGGTAACCGGGCCAGAGCCTCCTCCACTCGGCGACGCACGAGTTCAGAATCCACTGCAGTCTTGTCGAAAATTGATTTAGTGAGGCCACCTTCCTGATTAAGCAATGCAAGCAGAAGGTGCTCGACGTCGATCTGTTGATGGCCCAACCTTGTGGCCTCACTCTGCGCCGCACGCAAAGCCTCTTGTGCTTTCTCGGTTAATCGATTGATGTCCATTCAACAGTCCTCCGGCTATTCAACTTGCTGGGGGTAAATTCTTTCCGGGGGGAAGGGATGGGGGTCGGCTGTCAGATGTGCTTCAGCTTGTCGTGGCGCTTCTGTGTCACCGAACTTGAATCCTGACGACAAGCTAAAAAGCCATATTGAACACCTCAAGGCGATGCTGCGGCGTCGACACTAGCGCTTTCCAGCGCTTTAAGTAATGGACTGAACTCCCACGATCCGTCGTAACGCCATCCGTTAATGAAGAAAGCCGGCGTCCCATTGACACCACTCCTCACGCCACTTGTGAAATCCTCACGCACGCGATCGTGGTGGACATGGTCCAGCAAGTCCCGCGCAAACCTGTCCGTATCGAGACGCAGCTGTTCGGCAAAAGTGACGAGGTGCCGCGCATCGAGCATCTGTTGGTTCTGGTACAACACATCGTGCATTTCCCAAAACCGATCCTGGGCGCCGGCGCTCTCAGCAGCTTCCGCCGCTGCTTCGGCGTGCGGATGTATCTGCGTGAGCGGGAAGTGGCGGAACACAAACCGCACGCTGTCGCCCATAACACGTTGAACTTCTTTCAGGATCGAATGCGCGGCGCCGCAGTATGGACATTCATAGTCCCCGTACTCGACTAACGTGACCGGCGCGTCTTCCGGTCCTAATATATGGTCGCGCTTACCGACTGGCAGACTGAGTCTGGCTCTCGCGCCTGTTGCTCTCGTCGACATTCGCTACCTCCTTTCCAGACAAACTCTCAAGTGCATTCAGAATGCCGTCCGCGCCTGGATTTACTTCCATCGGAGAGACGTAGCTCCAGGCGATGCGCCCTTCACCATCAATCACGAAGAGCGCGCGTTCGGTAACGCCCTCACCATCGCGATACACACCATACTTCCTTGCGACTTCGCCTTTGGGTTCAAAATCCGAAAGCAAAGGGAAATGGAGGTTGCGCTGTTCACGATAGGCCCGATGACACCACACGCCGTCTACTGATAGTCCGAGCAGTACAGCATTGAACCGCTCGAACTCGGGCCGTACTTCGTTGTAGAACGCCATTTGATCACCACAGACTGGACTCCAATCAGCCGGATAAAAAGCAAGGATCACTGGCTGGCCACGATAATCACTGAGTGATACTTTCTCGTCTGGACCAGAAGGTAATGTAAAATCCGGCGCCTGAGTTTCTGCTTTCAGCGCCTGCTCGGAATTTTGGTTTTGATCGTCCATCAATACCTCCCCTTTCGCGTGTCCATGATCATCATGTAAATCATGGCCAATTGTGTAAATCCTGTAAGAACGCCCACTCGAAAGGCATGCTTCACAGGATTAACTTGATTATCAGGATTGACATGATTTTCGTTCCCAGGCTGTTCTCACTTAAGCCGGTGCATTTCCGCTAACTCTCGATTGAGTTGTTCAATCCGTCCAACGAGGTCGAGAATGATCGCAGCGCCCGCAAAGTTGACACCCAGATCCCGCCGCAGCCTTTGCATGCGACGAAGCTGAACCACCGCACGTCGCGGCAACAAAGGTTCATCTGTTGGACCATCGAGCGTCTCAATCAGGCCCCGCTGCACCAGCCGCACAATAAGCGCACGTCTGGCGCCGACAGTCTCGGCAACGACGTCGAAGGTCAACGGTTCATCGAGATCAAAATCGCTTGTCATAATTCCTTGCATACCTCCCGCCGCTCAATCAACGTGTCTATTAACTCCGTGGCTCGAATCGAGAGATACGTTGCAACTCTTCGTACAACCGGCGTTCCTCAGGGCTGACATCTTTCGGAACGACGATCTTCAGGCGCACATATTCGTCGCCTCGACCGCCTTTGCGCTTATTCAAACCCTGGTTACGCAATCGCAAGCGCTGTCCGCTTTTTGCGCCGGGCGGAATTTTCAATTCAACTTTTCCATCGATCGTCGGCGCCTCCACCCTGGCACCTAGTACCGCTTCCCACGGCGCGATGGGTAATTCGACTTCAAGATCATCGCCTTTCACCGTGAAGACGGGATGCGGGCGAAGTCGAACACGCAAATAAAGATCGCCGGGTTCACTGCCGTTACTTCCGGTTCCCCCTTGTCCGGCCAGCCGGATCGTTGAACCATCGCGCACGCCCGGCGGAATGTTCACTTCAATCGTTTTGGGCTTTAGAACCTGACCCGAACCTCGACAAGTCTCACAAGGTTTTCCGTCTTTTAACCCGGTGCCGCCGCAAGTCGGACAAGCTTCCGCCACCTGCATCTCAAGCGTGCGCCGTCCGCCTCGATGCGCTTCTTCCAGTGATAACTCCAGCTCAGATTCGATATCGGCGCCGCGACCGGATCGCCGACCTCGACCCCTTCCGGCCCCGCCAAACATCTCCTCGAAGATGTCAAAACCTCCAGCACCCTGGGAGCGAAAGCTACCGAAGTCGAAATCGCCAAAATCGAATCCGCCCGTGCGTGGTCCTGCACCTCGCGCTGAACGCTGTGCTCCTTCCCATCCAGGCGGTGGCGCTCCGGCTCCGGCTTTGACTGCGCGCCAGTTCTCGCCGTACTGGTCATAAAGCTTTCGATTCTCCGGATCTGAAAGTACGTCATAAGCCTCTTGGAGCTCTTTGAATTTTTCCTCAGCAACCTTGTCGCCGGGATTCAAATCCGGGTGAAACTTACGAGCCAGTTTGCGATAGGCCTGCTTGATCTCGTTGTCAGACGCATCGCGTTTGACGCCGAGCACGCCGTAGTAATCTTTAATCTTCGCTGCCATCGATAGGTCCTATAGGCCCTACATGACCCTATCCTCCTTCTTACTTCGGCGTGTACTCGGCATCGATGACTTCGTCATCGGCGCCCTGGGTTGATCCACCCTGATTCGCTCCTCCAACTGGGCCACCCTCAGCGCCTGCGCCGGCGCCTGCCGCACTTGCCTGACTGTAAGCAGCACTGGCCAATGAATGCGAGATTTGTTGTAAATCACTTGTCAGTTGCCGGAAACGCTCCAGAGTCGTAGATTCATCCTTCAACGCGCTGCGAATCTCATTGATTAAAGCCTCGGCGCGCGCGCGCTCATGCGCCGGTACCCGAACACCTAAGTCTCTGATTGAGCGTTCGACGTTGTAGGCCAGCGAATCTGCCATGTTGCGCGCTTCGATCAGTTCGCGGCGGGCCTTGTCTTCGGACGCATGTTGTTCGGCATCGCGGATCATTCGGTCGATATCGTTCTTGTCGAGTGACGTCGAACCGCTGATGGTTATCTTCTGTTCTTTCGCAGTGGCCATGTCTTTGGCCGTTACATTCAGGATGCCGTTCGCATCGATGTCGAATGTGACTTCGACCTGCGGTAGACCACGCGGCGCTGGTGCGATGCCTTCAAGTCGAAACTGCCCCAGAGTCCTGTTGTCTCGAGCAAGGTCGCGCTCGCCCTGCAACACGTGAATGTCGACGGCTGCCTGATTGTCCTCGGCCGTCGAAAAGATCTCGGTCTTTCGTGTCGGAATCGTGGAGTTGCGTTCGATCAGCTTGGTCATGACTCCGCCGAGTGTTTCAACACCAAGGCTGAGCGGTGTCACGTCGAGCAAGAGCACGTCCTTCACTTCACCGGTCAGCACACCGGCTTGAATAGCGGCGCCGATAGCAACCACTTCATCCGGGTTGACTGACTGGTTCGGTTCCTTGCCGCCCGTTAACCTCTTTACGAGTTCTTTTACCGCGGGCATGCGCGTAGCGCCGCCGACGAGTATCACTTCGTCGAGATCCTTTTCACTCAACTTTGCATCCGCGATTGCCTGCTTCACCGGGTTCATGCACCGTTCGACGAGATCGCGTGTCAACTGCTCAAACTTTGCGCGGCTGAGCTTGATCAACAAGTGCCTTGGCCCAGTTGCATCCGCGGTAATGAACGGGAGATTGATCTCCGTCTCCAGCGCTGACGAAAGTTCAATCTTTGCTTTTTCTGCTGCTTCGGTAAGCCGCTGCAACGCCTGACGGTCTTTACTCAAATCGATCCCCTGGTCCTTTTTGAATTCTTCGACCAGCCAATCAACGATGCGCTTGTCGAAATCATCTCCGCCCAGGTGTGTGTCACCAGCCGTACTCCTGACTTCAAAAACGCCGTCGCCAACGTCGAGAATGGAAACGTCAAATGTGCCGCCACCGAGATCGAAAACCAGAATGGTTTCGTGTTTCTTCTTATCCAATCCATAGGCGAGCGACGCGGCCGTAGGTTCGTTGATGATGCGCAGCACATTTAGTCCCGCGATCTGTCCTGCATCTTTTGTCGCCTGGCGCTGAGCATCATTGAAATATGCCGGAACGGTGATAACCACATCTTTGACTTTCTCACCGGTATACCGAGCCGCGTCGTCCGCCAACTTTCGCAGGATGAAGGAAGATATTTCCTCCGGAGAGTAGAGCTTGCCGTCGATGTCGATCCGCACCGCATCGTTAGGACCGGGAACTACTTTGTAAGTGACGTTCTTGAGCTCTTCAGTTACTTCTGAATACTTGCGACCCATGAAACGCTTCACCGAATAGATCGTTCTTTCTGGATTGAGAGCCGCCTGGCGTTTTGCAACCTGGCCGACCAGGCGCTCCCCCGTTTTGGTAAATGCGACTACGGAAGGTGTGACGCGCCCGCCCTCGGCGTTGACGATCACAGTTGGCGCATCGCCTTCCATGGTTGCTACTGCTGAATTGGTTGTACCGAGGTCGACACCTATAGCTTTCGGCATGACAGTTACTCCTTAATTTTTCAGGGGAAATCGGAAATTGATAGTGCACACACTATGCCACCGGTAACAGCAAGGCATTCAACTACACTGTTGCTAATGGGCTTGCGTGTTCCTTGTTGCGCGATAAACATTTGCGTTAACCTGAGGCTTACGCCCCCAGGCTCTATGCTTACGCCTGCTACGCAGGCTAAGCGACTTTTGTACAAAGATTTGTGGAGACGGAATTTGATGGCTGAAACAGCCCAAAGGCGGGTGAAATAACCCAACTACAAAAGTTCAGCTCGGGGTTGTGTGATAATGCGTCGAGGGAGTACATTACATATCGTTTCTCCTTAAAACCTTCATTTGGGTGGCGGATGCTTTGCGCTCTTACCTACTACTCTCTGGTGAGTGGTGCACCGGAAGAGCAACCCTCCTTTACCAGCCCCGACTACCCTGAAGACCAGAGTCTGAGCGTGCGATCCAGGCTCGGATACCAGAGAGCCGGGCAGTGTTTGCATCACTGCATTCGTGCTAACAGTCAGATGTGCGGCAAAAGACTGGATGGCCATGAACGAGATCGATGACACTGACTTCCAACTCAATCATTCGGGTCATGACAGTAGAAGGACGGCCCGTCACAAAACGTCGTGGCGAGTGGAAGACGAATTAGAGCAACGCGTCAACGAACGAACGCGACGACTCCCTACCATCAAAACAGAAATGGTTAGGGAGATCTCTGACCGCGAGCACTCCGAAATTGAATTGAAACTCGTGAAGGACGAAATGGCGGCGGACTTGAAAAACATGATCCGCCTTCACGAGTTGAGCACACGGTTACCGGCAACCACAGAACTCCAACCGCTGTTGGAGGAGATCCTCGACGCAACCATCGAGTTGCTCCACGCAGACTTTGGCAACATCCAGCTTTTTAATCACCACTCCGCGGCCCTGGACATCGTTGCTCAGCGCGGCTTCAAGCAAGACTTTCTCGACCACTTCAGCAACGTAAATGAAGAAAGCGCGGCCTGTGGTCGTGCAATGCGCCAGGGCAAGCGTGTCATCATCGAGGACGTCAAAACCGATCCAGGCTTTGCGCCGCACCGGCATATAGCAGCGTCAACCGGCTTTCGTGCGATCCAATCCACACCCCTTTTCAGTCGTAGCGGCGAAGTGCTGGGAATGATCTCGAGTCACTTTCGCCAACCGCACCGCCCTTCTGAACACGAACTTCGGTTTATCGATCTTTACGCCCACCTGGCCGCCGAATTCATCGAGCGTCAGCGAGCTTCCGACGTGCTGAGCGCTAGTGAGAACCGCTTCCGGCGTTACTTCGAACTCGGATTGATCGGGATGGCACTCACTTCGCCGGCCAAGCGCTTTCTTGAAGTCAATGATGAGCTCTGTCGCATTCTTGGATACACACGCGAGGAGCTGCTGCAAAAGAGTTGGGCCGAACTGACGCATCCTGACGATCTGGCGGATGACGTTGAGCAATTCGACCGCGTGATTACGGGCGAAACTGATGGGTATACGCTGGACAAACGATGGATTCGCAAAGATTGGCAGATCATTAACTCGATCGTCTCGGCCAAGTCTGTACGACGCGCTAACGGTTCGGTTGACTACCTGGTGAAACTGGTTCAGGACATCACTGAACGCAAACGTGCCGAAGAGAAGTTACAGCGCAGCGAGATGTACCTGGCAGAGGGGCAGCGGCTCAGTCACACCGCGAGTTGGGCCTGGAATGTTTCGACGGGTGAAGTGTACTGGTCGCCGGAACTGTTTCGCATTTATGGCCTGGATTCTGACAAAGTAAAACCCGGCTATCCCGACGCTCTCGAATATGTTCACGCGGAAGATCGAGCGCGTGCGCAGCAGACTTTTGAGGACGCGGTGCGCGAAGAGAAAGAATTTGAACTGGCGTATCGCGTGCTGTTGCCAAATGGAACGATCAGGCATGTCAACAATCTGGCCCACCCGGTTTTCGACCACAGGGGAATTGTCGTTGAATTTGTAGGAACCACAATTGATACTACCGAACGTGTGCAGGCAGAAGAGCGGGTACGGCAGGCCTACGAGCGAGTCGACATGTTACTCGACAGTGTTTCGGACAACTTCTTCGGCCTCGATAAAGAAGGGCGGTTCACATACTTCAACGAGCACGCCGCCAATCAAATGAGGGTCCTCGGCAGAGATCCTGATGCTCTCCTCGGAAGGGTATCATGGGAGGAATTCCCTGACATGCCTAACAAGGCAAACGTGTTGCGGGTCCTGACTGAGCGCGTTGTGGTGGTCGATGAATTGTATTACGCGCCTCTGGACGAGTGGGTCGAGAATCACATGTATCCGAGCAACGACGGTGGATTGGTCACCTTTCAAAGGTACATCACTGAGCGTAAACGAACAGAAGAAGAACTTCGCAAGACGCAGGACGAACTGGCGCACGTTACCCGCGTTACTGCTCTGGGAGAGCTGTCCGCTTCAATCGCCCATGAAGTCAACCAACCGCTCGGTGCGATTGTAACCAACGGGCAAGCCTGCCTGCGTCTGCTAGCATGCAAAGAGCCTGATATCGAGGAAGTGCGCGAGGCTGTCGAGTGCATGATCGCTGACGGTATTCGCGCCAGTGAGGTACTCAAGCGAATTCGTAGGCTGCTGAAAAAGTCACGAGGTGGGAAATCCTCCTACAGTATCAACGAGAACATTCGGGAGGTGCTTGCTCTTACAGCCAACGAACTAACAAAAGATAGAATTAAGGTGCGAACCGAATTAGCCGACGAATTACCCTACGTAATTGCCGATCGAGTCCAGATTCAACAGGTAGTGCTGAATCTGGTTCTCAATAGTAAAGAGGCGATGAGCGACGCCAGTTGGCAGACCCGCGAATTACTGATCAGCACCGAACGTGCGGAATCGGCGATACTGGTGACCATAACAGACACCGGTGTTGGCATTGCACCCGAGAATCGGGAAAGTGCATTTGCCCCTTTCTTCACCAGCAAGGAGGAAGGTTTGGGACTTGGATTATCCATCAGCCAGACCATCATCGAGTCTCATGGCGGCAGACTTTGGAATAAGGCTAATCAAAACGGCCGAGGGACGACTTTCCAGTTTACCTTGCCCATAAGTGAAGACCCTTGATGACAGCCAGGATTCCCAGTGAGGTAGTCTTTGTCGTTGATGATGATGCATCGATGCGCGACGCGATTAGTCGTCTGTTGAACGCAGTAGGGCTAACCGTGCAGACGTTCGCCTCCGCCCGGGCGTTCCTTAATAAAAGGTTACCTGATGTTCCGGGATGTCTGGTTCTCGACGTGAGGTTGCAAGGCTTAAGCGGTCTGGACCTCCAACGCGAGATGGTAGAGAGAGGGATTCATATTCCGGTGGTGTTTATCACCGGTCACGGCGACATCCGGATGTCAGTTCAGGCAATGAAGGCGGGCGCTATCGAGTTTCTCACCAAGCCTTTTCGTGATCAGGATCTGCTGGATGCTGTTCGTTCGGGAATACAGCTCGATCGCAAGGAACGAGAGGAGCGCACTGAACTCGCTGAACTCCGCGATTGCGTGGGGCAACTGACTCAACGAGAACAGGAAGTTATGTTGCTGGTTGTCTCGGGCATGCTCAATAAGCAAATTGCCCTGCAACTAGGAACCAGCGAAAAAACGATCAAGATTCATCGCAGCCAGGTGATGCGAAAGATGCGTGCCAATTCCCTGGCAGATTTAGTCAGAATGTCTCAAAAGCTGGGCACTTGCAGCCATTAGTCGTAAACCTTGCAGGCACGCGAGTTACCAAAAACTGCTAAGACCAAAGTCCTACCTCATTACCTTCAAGTCCGATAGTCACGACGTATCCGCAGACGGTAGCATTTAACCGTTCCCTGGATAATCCCAAAATCCCTCTACATCGGGAATATCTGTGTGTCGATTCCTAAAGCTTCAGTGGGCCGGCGGTGTCGGTATGTTGTTAAAGAGTTCGCACTCTCAGGGTGTTGAATCTGGAGATCAATCTAAATGTCGCTGGACTCTCCTCAGACTGTTGGCTTTGACCAGATTATTGGTCAATCGGCACCAATGCGCGAAACGATCACCCTGGCTCGACGAGTGTCCAGCAGTAATGTTTCATGCTTGCTGCTTCAGGGCGAGTCCGGCGTCGGTAAAGACTGTCTCGCAAAGGCAGTTCACCACGCGTCTCCGCGAGCACAAGCCCCTTTCGTCGCCATCAATTGTGCCGCCCTCCCCTCGAACCTGATTGAATCGGAGTTGTTCGGATATGAAAAGGGCGCATTCACTGACGCTAAATCGCGTAAGCAGGGACTGCTGGAACAGGCTGACGGAGGCACGATACTGCTCGATGAGATCACCGAGCTGGATATTAACCTGCAAGCGAAACTCCTGCGTGTGCTCGAAGAGGGAACGTTTCGCCGCGTTGGCGGTTTGAAGGATGTCGACTTTACGGCGCGAGTAATCGCGGCTTCAAATCGCAATCTCAAGAAAGAAACTGAGTGCGGGCGTTTTCGTCTCGATCTTTACTACCGCTTAGCCGTCATTCAAATGGACATTCCCCCCTTGCGTGAGCGCGGAAATGACGTGGTGCTGCTGGCGGAATATTACTTGAGATCATTCGCGACTCGTCCGTCACGGCAAAACATTGAGGGGCTGTCACCTGAAGTCGCGCGAGCCTTAAAGCTTTACGACTGGCCAGGCAACGTCCGTGAACTGCGCAATGTTATAGAGCGTGCAATGGTGCTCGAGGATGGAAATGTGATCTCGATGAAGAGCCTGCCTCCGGATATCTTCCACAGTCGAGACCTAAAGCCGACGCGCGTGGACCACGTGGGTTTCGATCCGCAAAAAATATTGTTCAGCCTTCCGAGCGACGGGATCTCGCTTGAAGAATTAGAGACCTCGCTGATGAAGCAGGCGCTGGCGCAATGCCACGGCAACCAAACACGCGCGGCGAAACTTCTTGGATTGACGCGCGACCAATTTCGCTACCGCTGGAAAAAGATCAAACATGCAAACCGGCCTCGCCTCGTCGCCGTCGCCGGCTCGCACCGGGTCATGTAAATTCTGAAACTTATGGAATCCTGTCAAAACAGGGACAGGATTTCAGGATTCACATGATGTGTTCAGTGCAAGTCGCAAGAACAGATGGCGCCTCTCGATCTGAGAACCAGTGAGTAATGCGATCGAAGGACCAGAGCCCGCGGTGTTGGACCACCAAGGAGCTTAATAAGCTCCTTCAATCGTTCAAAGTCTAATGGCTTAAAGAGGCAGTCGTTGCAGCCGGCACTAAAAGCTTCGCGATGAAGTTGAGGAGTGATCATTCCGGTTATGAGCACTATGGGCACCTCATTGAGAACCGGGTGAGAGCGAATAAGGCGAGCCACTGCCAGGGCCATCGCGCAGCGGTATTTTCAGATCCAGCAGAATCAGGTCAGGATGGCCCTTTTCTGCCACACTCATAGCCTGTTCTCCATCCTCCGCTTCGATCACGCGACACCCATTCATGTTCAAAAGTATCCTGAGCATTTCACGAGTGTCAGCGTGATCTTCAACGATCAGCACAAGTGGAAAATTAGTGTCCTGCAAATCCGGTGAGGGGCTATTGCGTTGATCCTTCGTCGAGTATTCGAGAAGATTGCTGTTCATCGGGGCATCCCCTCCTGTATCCAATTTCTAGGCCTACGGTCTCGGTAAACACTTCATTCACGTACTGACTGCGTGCTTTAGCTCGCGCAACTGATGTGCCGAATCCCGGTGACACACAAAACTGCAAAAGCCCTGCTTAACGTGGGCCTTATAGTTCCTTGTGGCAAGAGTGGATGAATTTACCCCGACGTGGCTGGGTGAAAACCCCAAAGTGGTTAAGTGACCTCGAAGTGACAGGGAATGCTGATTGCTCAATCAGAATCATGAATCAGAAACAATTGGCGGAAGAAACTGCATCTATCCCACGAATCGAGTTTCGTAACGTTTCGATCTCCTACGACGATCAGGTAGTGCTCGACGATGTGAGCTTCGTCGTTTGGCCCGCAGAGTTGAAGTTGATGCTGGGCCAGTCCGGAGGCGGAAAATCTACCGTAATCAAACTTTTGCTTGGCTTGGAAAAACCAGATGCGGGCAAGATTCTTATCGACGGCGAAGATATAGCACCGCTTCCGGAAGAGGAGCTTGATCGCATTCGCAACAAAATGGGTGTGGTCTTTCAGGAAGGCGCGTTGTTCGATTCGCTTACTGTTTTTGAGAATGTCGCTTACCGTTTGGAGGAGCACGGCGGTGACGAGGCCATGATCGAACGCAAGGTAGGGGCGATCCTTGAGTTTGTTGGACTGAAAGAGGCCGCCGACAAGTTGCCGGCGGAACTTTCAGGCGGCATGAAGCGACGAGTCGCGATCGCTCGCGCAGTAGTAGACGAACCGGAAATTGTTTTGTTCGATGAACCAACTACCGGACTCGATCCGCCAACCGCAAGGACCATTTGTAAACTTGGTATTAAACTTCGAGACGTGCGAGGTGTCAGCTCCATCTGGGTCACGCATCGCATCGAGGACGTTCGCATCCTGACTTCCAAATATGCGAGCGTTGGACCAGGACAACGAACTCAGATCGAAGATGAAGGAGGGCGTTTCTGTTTGGCAAATACAAGAGTGGTGATGCTGCACCACGGCCGAATCATTTTTGAAGGTCCCGATGAACTATTCTGGAAATCAAACGATCCGGTGATTCGGGAGTTCGTCGAGGGCGCCTTGACCCAGTAATCATGTCAATCCTGATAATCATGTCAAGCCTGTGAAGCATGCCTTCGAGTTGGGCGTTTTACAGGATTTACAGGATTGGACAGATTTACATGCTTGCATGAACCGAGCGACACGGCCCGCGAACGCAAAATGACGAACCCGGTTAAAGCATTTCCAGCGGCATCTTCCGTCTTGGAGGCGGGAAAGCCTCGTCCAGTTTTTCGAGATCGTCGCCGGTAAGCTGGATATCGAACGCAGCGCGGTTCTGGCGAATGTGTTCCGGCCGGCTGGCTTTCGGAATTGCAATTAGATCCGGCTCGCGAAGCACCCAGGCCAGCGCGATCTGAGCCGGCGTGGCGCCGTGTTCGGCGGCGATCAAGTTGATAGTGCGATCGTTGAATATACGCTTCTGCTCGTCCGTTTTATGCGCCACCGGAGAATACGCGATGATCGGAATTTGCCGCTCGCGACTCCATGGGATCAAGTCCCACTCGATCCCGCGATGCATCAGGTTGTACAACACCTGATCGGTAGCGACTTCATCACCGCCCGGCAGAGCAACCCACTCTTCCATATCTACGACGTCAAAGTTGCTCACGCCGTGCTCGAGGATCTTTCCTGTTTCCCTTAACTGCTGAAACGCTGCAACTGTTTCCGCCAAAGGCACGCCGCCGCGCCAGTGCAAAAGATAAAGATCGATGTAGTCCGTCTTGAGTCGCCGCAAACTACGCTCACACGCCTTGATCGCACCGCTTCGCGTAGCGTTGTGCGGATAAACTTTGCTGACCACAAAAACTTCCTCGCGAACTTCGGCAATCGCCTCACCAACAATCTCTTCCGCACCACCTTCACCGTACATTTCGGCGGTGTCGATGAGGTTCATGCCGAGATCCAAACCGAACCTCAGTGCCGCGATCTCGGACTGTCGTCGCGAAGGATCTTCGCCCATTCCCCATGTTCCCTGACCCAGAACAGGAATTGGCCGTCCCGAAGGCAACGGCGTGGTTCCTACTCTTGGCGCATGATCAAGTCGTGTCGCTACCCGCATGTTTCTCCCCCTCTGATAGTTCCTGGGTGCTTTAGCCCATTCGGTCGGGTCACTTGACCCAGTAACGATCCGAATTTGCTTTACACCTCGGTTTTGCCATTTAACAGAAGGCACGTTGGTTGCCACGACGCTCTTCATGACGACAGCATCATCAACAGCCCAACAGACAATCTCCAGAAAGCCTTTCGACGGTTTCGACAATATGTTCCTTAACGGCAAGTGGCGTCACGGCAGCAGCGATCAGGCTTACGACGATACCAATCCTTATACAAGCGAGGTGTTGGTTCGCATTCATCTCGCCAACGAAGGTGACCTGAACGAAGCGTTTCATGCCGCACGACGTGCTCAGCCGAACTGGTGTCGCATGTTGCCGGCGGAGCGGTCGAGGATTCTCCGGCGCGCCGCGGACATCATGGAAGAGCGACGCGAAGAGATTGTCGACTGGCTGATACGGGAGTCTGGCAGCACTCGTATCAAAGCCAATGTCGAGTGGCAATACGCACACGGAATCACACTCGAAGCGGCAACGTTTCCTTCACGCATTGATGGCTCCATCATGCCGTGCGATATCCCGGGCAAGGAGAATCGCGTCTATCGTCAGCCCGTCGGCGTCGTCGGCATGATCAGTCCGTGGAATTTTCCTTTTCATCTGAGCAGCCGCTCTATCGCCCCTGCAATTGCGCTGGGGAACACCGTAGTAATCAAGCCGGCGTCTGACACGCCAGTCACGGGTGGGTTACTACTCGGCAAAATCTACGAAGAAGCCGGACTACCGGCGGGCGTTCTCAACGTCGTCATTGGTCAGGGCAGCGTGATTGGCGATGCGTTTATCCGGCATCCAACGCCGCGCGTGCTCTCGTTCACCGGCTCCACTGAAGTCGGTCGTCGCATCATGGAAACTGCCTCACAAGCGCGGACACTGAAGCGCGTGGTGCTCGAGCTCGGCGGCAACAGTCCACTCGTCGTGCTCGACGACGCCGATATAGGTCTGGCCGTAAATTCCGCCGTCTTCGGGAAGTTTTTGCATCAGGGTCAGATCTGCATGGCCATCAACCGGATCATCGTAGACGCCAAGGTGCACGATGAATTTGTCGAGGCGTTCACCGAGCGCGTGCGCCATTTGAAATACGGAAATCCTAATGACGACGACACGATTGTCGGCCCGCTCATCAACAAGCAACAGTTACAAAAACTGGTGGAACACATCGCGAAGGCACGTTCCGAAGGCGCGAAGGACGTGATCGACGGCGAGCCCGAAGGACTCGTATTGCCGCCGCACGTTTTTATAAACGCCACGAACGAAATGTCGATCGCGCAGGAGGAGTTGTTTGGACCAGTGGTCTCAATCATCAAGGTCCGCGATGAAAATGAGGCGCTAGCCGCGGCGAACGATACGGCGTACGGATTGTCGAGTGCCGTGTGGACTCGCGACCTCGAGCGTGGTAATCGTTTCGCACTACGGCTGGAAGCAGGAATGACTCATGTGAACGATTCGCCGGTAAACGACCTGCCAAACTGCCCGTTTGGCGGCGAGAAGAACAGCGGTCTGGGCCGTTACAACGGACAATGGTCCATAGAAGAGTTCACTACTGTTCACTGGATCTCAGTGCAGCACGAACCGGTTCAGTATCCATTCTAGCCAGGGGATTCCGACGGAGTGAAACAGTCACGAATGGAATGTCGAGCACAACTCTCGACACCCAAATATCGTTAGCGCGGACTTCGAGGCTGACCGTTTTCCTTCCTTGCGTGCTTCCGAACCCGTTTTACCGAACAGCGATGCCTGACTGGACCGAGAGGGCGGTATGTACCGTTTCGAGCAGATTTTTATATGAGGCATCGAATACCTTTGGAGTAGGTTCTTTAGTAAGGCAATTTCAGGTTCTTTAGCTAAGAGGGATCGAATAGCCATGCATTAGAACGTTCGAATTCCACAAAGAACCTTTTGTCGGTTATGCCTTGCTAGATTGAGTTTTGCTGAGAATAGCCAGAGAGGAAAATGCCTCCTCGGGTAATTTATATCGCTTTGCTACTCCGGCGACTGCTGCGCCGCGACGATCAGGGCCCCGCATGGGCGACACGAGTCAGATGATATTACACAGAGAGCCTAACCAACCGCACCATGCGAAAACGCATGGCGCGGAGCGCGGTCTCAGCCGCTTCGAGGGGTTCAGCGACGCGGTTTTCGCAATCGCGCTGACCTTGCTGATCGTCGAAATCAAGGTTCCGGGATCTCCCCAGGGCCCGCAGGGCTACAGTGATCTGGCGAGCGCCATGGCCGAGCAGTGGCGCGAATTTCTTGCGCTGGTTCTCTGCTATCTCGTGATCGGCGTTTACTGGCTGCAGCACCATTACTCGGGCCGCATCTACGTGAAGAGTGATCACTGGTTCGGCGCGATCAACCTCCTGTTCCTGCTTGCAATTGTCGTCATTCCTTATCCAATCCGGGTCTGGTGCTTCCACCTCAACACGGGGTTCGAGCCCGCCGCATCATTGACCCTGGTTGCCGGTCTTGCCCTGACCGCCTGCACCTGGATGGCGAAGTGGTTTTACGGAATGCCAGGCCACCGGGTGATGGACCAACGGCTCGCGCCCGATTTCCTGCGACAGATGACGCGTCGCTACGGCATTGCAGCACTCATTCAGATCGCCGCAGTTCCGATCGTGATCGCGGCGCCGCGGGTCGGAGTGGCCATCGCGCTGCTGAGCGTGGCCTTCTTCCTGCTGCCGCAGCCGAAGCCGCGCTACAAGCCCGGAGAGGAGCCTAACGAGGCTGAGAAACTGAACGAGTAGCTTCGACGGCCGCGCCGCGTCGCATTGCGAGTGCTATGTATCAAGTGCGCCATGTTCTCGGAAGCGTGTTCGGCTACAAAAAAACATTCGACGCGCCGATCAACTCGAAACGCTTGGGAGAGCAAACAAATGAATAAAGTGTTTTGGCGGCTTCAAATGATTGTAGCCTTCGTTACTTTTTGGACCATCGGAATGGCTCAGGGGCAAACATCACCCATGACGAACTCGGTTGTGACTTACAACAACGTGAAAGTTGACGGGCTAAACGTCTTTTTTCGCGAGGCCGGTGACAAATCAAACCCGACAGTCTTGCTGCTTCACGGGTTTCCGGCGTCGTCCCATATGTTTCGAAATCTGATTCCACGCCTTGCCAATAAATACCACGTGGTCGCACCCGATTATCCCGGCTACGGACACAGCTCGATGCCTAAAGTCAATGAGTTTAACTATACCTTTGACAACCTCGCCAGGGTCATCGAAAAGTTTGCCGACACAATTGGAGTGAAAAAATACAGTCTGTACGTGCAAGACATTGGTGCTCCAGTAGGGTTTCGCCTGGCGACGAAAAGTCCCGAACGAGTGGAGGCTTTGATCATTCAAAACGGCAACGCTTACGAGGAAGGTTTGGCAGGCGAGTTCTGGAGTCCAACCAAAGCCTACTGGAAAGAGCGAAATGAAACGAACGAAAGTGTTCTGCTCAAATTTTTGACGATTGA
Organism: Pyrinomonadaceae bacterium; assembly: GCA_035761985.1. Classification (GTDB taxonomy): domain Bacteria; phylum Acidobacteriota; class Blastocatellia; order Pyrinomonadales; family Pyrinomonadaceae; genus PSRF01. Next base: position 2,645 of record DASTQB010000055.1, on the reverse strand, counting down.
CGCCACGAAGTGGCAATACACGCAAGGCGCGCGCAACCCGCATCGAATTTCACCGGATACGTGGACGTTGGACCAGGCCTTGATAGATCGCGAGGGCAACAAGGAAATCCAGCTTCAGATTTTTTACGACTACCGCTCGAACCCGCCTCTCTACAAGCAGTGGCAAGCCTATTTCCGCAAGTATCAGCCGCCGACATTGATCGTGTGGGGTAAAAACGACCCGATTTTTCCGGCCTCAGCTTCGGAGCCTTATAAACGTGACTTAAAGAATCTGGAGATCCATCTGCTGGATACCGGTCACTTTGCACTCGAAGAGGATGGTGATCTGATAGCCGGGTACATCGAGAACTTCCTTGATAGACAGGTCAAGAGAATGCGCGTAGACCAGTGATGGTTTGCGGAGTTGCCCGGCTGGTTACTTAATCGTAATCACCACCAAAAACCATCGACAGACCAACTAGTCACCGGCTCTTTGCACTGGTTGCGGCTAAACAAAATGCCACGTTTCGGACGTATGTCTGGATGTCATCGAGTCTTTCGGGATCGCGCTTAATCTGATCCCCAGGAGGTTCTAAGAGGAAGCTGGGACATCCTTTGCGCGTGTCCCAGTTGTAATCAACGAAGTGATGAAAACTTGACTGCGCAATCGCCCGCCCGAGCATATGACCCTGACTGTCGCGTGCGTGCTCGAAAGCAACAATCAGATTGAAGTGCCGGCCGGTGACACGACTCGTTCCTGTAGCGATCACGTTTGCATGGTCTTCCCCGTCTGGCACTCCGACTGCTCCTTCATGTGGATGCGCAGGAAAATATTCGATCATGCCGGAAGCATTTTTCGGGTTCTCCAGGATCTGGTGAACGGGCCTGATCGTATCGACTCTTTGATAATCACCATTGCTGCCGGAGTGGTAATTGGGCCAGGAGATGCTCCTGGTATCCTGGTCGTCGCGCACGTGCCGCGATTCATCCGGATCAGGATTTTGAGTATGAAAGAAATGAGCACGTCCGACTCCTCCCAAAGTGCAAAGCGACGAACCGAGATCCTGATGATCGCGAGTCGCCAGAATGCCGCCTCCTTTCTGACGAAAGCGCGTAATGCCTTCACAGTCTGCGAGGCTTAGACCATCGCCGGCATCAACAGCGAACAGCCACAGTTCATCGAATTCAGTCGTATCCAGATTGCTCAATATCGGATCGTTGCCCTCGTCGTCAGTAATACGGTTTCGTGCCGTCACGTCAAAAGCCGGCTTTCCTTCGCCGTTCGTGACCGAAGCCAGAAACTCGTGGAGTAACGAGAACCGGTTGATGTTCCAGTCATCATCAATCGCTGGGATTGTCGTCTGCAGCAGGATGCGTATCGGGTACTTCATAAGTAGCGCCAGTAATCCGCGGTCTCGTTTGGAACGGTTCAATGATATACCTTCAGCATCATTAACGTGAACGCGGCACTTTGGACCAATGATCTGACGAGAAGCACTGGCCACATCTAGTTGAGCAATCACTGCCCTGTCTGGCACGTAAGCTCATCTGCGTGGATTCAGAAACGTGCCCTCGCGAAGTTCTTCAAACGCTCTTTGAAGTTGCTCCTGTGTGTTCATCACGATTGGACCATACCATGCCACAGGTTCATTGAGGGGCTCGCCTGAAACGAGCAAGAACCGGATGCCATCATCTCCCGCTTGAACGACGACCTCATCACCGGAGTCGAAGAGGACAAGCGAACGATCGTCGGCTTCAGACGGAGGGGCGGTGTCTAACCATTTCACACTTTCAGTCGGTACGTTAAGCGGTGCTGACGCATTGCAGAACTTCCCAGCACCTGCGAAGACATAAGCAAACGCGTTTCGAGCCGTTGCTATTGGCAATGTCTTTCTTTTTCCCGGTGGCACCGACACGTCAAGGTACATTGGGTCTGCGGCAATGCCATCCACCGGTCCCTTCGTGCCCCAAAAATTGCCGCAGATGATGCGTGCTTGTGTTCCATCGTCGTCAGTTATCAACGGAATGTCAGCCGCTTTCACTTCCTGATAACGCGGCGTGGTCATCTTTAATGCCGCCGGGAGATTGGCCCAAAGTTGAAACCCGTGCATCCTTCCGGCTGCATCACCCTTCGGCATCTCCTGGTGAATGATTCCGCTTCCTGCCGTCATCCACTGAACATCACCGGCACCAATTGAGCCTTTGTTTCCCATGCTGTCACTGTGCTCGACCTCGCCGGCAAGTACATAAGTGATCGTTTCGATCCCGCGATGGGGATGCCATGGAAAGCCAGCCAGATAGTCATCAGGTATGTCATTCCGAAAATCGTCGAGCAGTAAGAATGGGTCGAAGTCTGACGTCTTCCCGAAACCGAACGCGCGGTGCAGGTGAACACCGGCGCCCTCGAGTGTGGGTGTGGATTTAGCGAGTCGCTTGACAGGTCGTATGGACACTTGAGTCTCCGTTTGATTGATTTGACGTTTCACTCGGTCGTGTTGGTTACACGTGATTGTTACGGTTCTGAGTGTAATCATTCTTGCTCAATTCGCGCACCCCACAGCTTGCCACAGCGCGTACCATCGAACTGAACTCGAACTGAATTCGCGTGGACCACGACTGCAACTTCAGGATGATTGTGGTTAATATTTTCCGTGGCAGACCCTGGC
>DASTQB010000054.1:0-17655 GCA_035761985.1 Pyrinomonadaceae bacterium | reverse complement strand
CTCGACGGGCCAGCCGAAGGGTGTGATGGTGACTCATGCAAACGTCACGCGCTTGTTTACCGCCACCGACCACTGGTTTCACTTCAGCGAGCGAGATGTATGGACGTTTTTCCACTCGTACGCTTTCGACTTTTCGGTTTGGGAATTGTGGGGAGCATTGTTGTATGGCGGGCAGTTGGTCGTAGTGCCTTACTGGGTAAGCCGTTCGCCTGAAGTCTTTTATGAACTTTTGCAGCGCGAAAAAGTCACCGTCCTGAACCAGACTCCTTCAGCATTTCGTCAATTAATACAAACTGAAGAGTCACGCAGCAGTGCCGGTGAACTGTCGCTTCGTCTGGTCATCTTCGGCGGCGAGGCCCTCGACCTGCCAATGTTGGAACCGTGGATCGATCGTCACGGAGACGCACGTCCTCAACTCGTGAACATGTACGGTATCAGCGAGACCACCGTGCATGTCACTTATCGCCCATTGACGGCGACTGATATCAGGTCGGGTAGCGGCAGTGTAATTGGAGGACCCATTCCCGACCTTAGCCTGCACCTGCTTGATCCATTTCTGCAACCCATTCCCGTGGGCGTGACCGGCGAAATGTTTGTCGGCGGTGAGGGAGTGGCGCGTGGTTACCTCAACCGTCCGGAGTTGACGGCCGAACGATTCATTCCGGATCCATTCGCAGCGGAACCTGGCGCACGTCTGTATCGCAGCGGCGACGTCGCGCGCACGTTGGCTAACGGTGACATTGAATATCTCGGGCGTATCGACCACCAGGTGAAGGTGCGAGGTTTCCGTATCGAGTTGGGCGAAATCGAGTCGGTGCTGCGACGTCATCCGGCTATCAGAGAAGCCCTGGTCTCGATGCGTGAAGACAGTACCGCAGAAAAACGACTGGTCGCTTATCTCATCGGCGACGAAGACGCGGCGCACGATTCGCTCCGTGGGTACCTCAAACAGAATTTACCCGAGTACATGATCCCGTCAGCAACAGTTTGGCTGGAAGCATTTCCCTTGACCGCCAGCGGAAAGATCGACCGCAAAGCTCTGCCGGCCCCCGGAATGGATCGGCCCGAGATGGAAGAGCGTTATGTCCCTCCGCGAACTCCGACCGAGGAGTTGATGTCAGCCATCTGGAGCAAGGTGCTCGGCGTTTACCCGGTTGGCATCCACGACAACTTCTTCGCTCTCGGTGGTGATTCGATCCGTGGCATTCAAGTACTCGGTAGCGCCAGGGAACGAGGTCTCCAGCACTTTCAATTACCAGACCTGTTCCGTTACCCGACCATCAATGAGTTGTCTCAGATACTCGCGCAGAAAGAGATCAATCGCTCGAGTGAGTTTCACACTGAGCCGTTCAGTCTGATCTCCGCGTCAGATCGCGACAACCTGCCGCCGGAAATCGAAGATGCATATCCACTGACCAGGCTCCAGAGCGGCATGCTCTATCACATGACGCTGACACCGGAGGCGTCTGTTTACCACAACGTCAACAGCTTACGCGTCAAAGGACCGTTCAATATGGACGCGATGCAGGAGGCGACACAGCACATGGCTGCACGCCAGCCTGTGCTTCGCACGTCCTTCGATTTCGGCACGTATAGCGAGCCGCTTCAGTTGGTCCATAAGTCGGTATTCCTACCCGTCGCTGTGGAAGATCTTCGTGGACTGCCCGAGCCGGAGCAACTGGCGGCGATCGACAATTACGTCGAATCGGAAAAGAGAAACTTCTTCGATCCGGCAAAGCCGCCTCTCATCCGGATCAAGATTCATCGTCTCACTGATGATGAGTTCCAGTGGACGCTCACCGACTTTCACCCAATCATCGACGGGTGGGCCGTCGCGGTCATGATGTCTGAGATCAGCGAAAACTACGCGACGTTACTGAATGGTGGAACTCTGACTGATGAAGCTCCGCTTCCGGTGACGTTCAGAGATTACGTAAACCTGGAGCTGAACATTGTCAAAGATGAAAGGGTGAAGAATCACCTTTCGCAAATGCTAGGCGACAGCACGCTGGCGCGGATACCGCGCTGGCCGGTGGAATCTGAACTGGCTGACGAGCTTGAAATTCGTTCGCTGGTCATCGACGTTCCCGCAGAGATATTAACGGGATTACAGCAGCTCGTAAGATCCGAAGCGATCCCGCTTAATTATCTGTTGATGGCCGCCCACCTTAAGGTCGTGAGCCTGCTGACGGGACAAACGGACATCACCACGGGCCTGGTTATGGACGGGCGGCTGGAAGAACCGGGCGGCGAGCAAGTGCAGGGTCTCTACCTGAACACAATGCCTTACCGCATTCAGTTATCGTCGGGAAGCTGGATCGAGTTGGCCCAAAAGGTCTTTGCCGGTGTGTTGTCGTTGTTGCCGTACCGTCGTTTCCCGCTCGCGGACTTGCAGCACGAGTTCGGCGGTGCGCCGTTGTTCGAGAACATGTTCTATTTCATCGACTTCCACAACTTGCACGCGACGTCGCGCGTCAGTCCGCTGAAGCTGGTGGAATTGACTCACGCCTTCAACAACACACACTTCCCGTTCGAGGCAATGTTTTCACTTGATCGAGGGGCCAGGTCAAACGAGAGCCAGCTCAATCTTCGCCTCGACTTCGACGCGAGCCAATTTCATCAGAAACAGCTCGAAATGATCGCGACTTATTACTGCGAAGCCCTGCGCCGGATTGCTACTAACCCGTCCGAACAGCACCAAACCGCGTCGTTGCTCTCCGAAGAAGAGCAACACACGATGGTCAAGTGGAATGAAACAAGCACGAGCGATCAGCCATTTGCGTCAATTCAGCAGCTCTTCGACACTCAGGCACAACTCACGCCCGATGCTGTAGCCCTGATTAGTGAAGATCGGCAACTGACTTTCCGCCAACTCCAGACGCGCGCCAACCAACTCGCAAATTACCTGAGGCAGCGGGGCGTCAAGGCCGAAAGCATAGTCGGAATCTGTATGGACCGATCGTTAGACACCGTAGTGGGCATTTTAGGAGTGCTCAAAGCGGGCGGCGCATACCTGCCGCTGGATCCCACTTATCCTCGCGAGCGTCTCACCTTCATGCTGTCAGACGCGCAACCTGTCCTGGTGTTGACGCAGCAGCACCGGCGCAACCTGTTAACCGAACATAAGGTCGAGGTCGTCTGTATCGATGATGATTGGGAACAGATCGCCACGTCTGCCGATCCATCGCCCGCGACCGACAGTTCCGCGGACAGTCTCTGCTATGTGATCTATACGTCCGGCTCCACCGGCCAACCGAAGGGCGTTCTGAATCTTCAAGGCGGCGCCGTCAATCGCTTCCGTTGGATGTGGCAGCAGTATCCGTTCGCAGCGGGAGAAGTTTGTTGTCAGAAGACTTCGCTGAATTTCGTTGATTCTGTCTGGGAAATCTTCGGGCCGTTACTCCAGGGTGTTCCCCTGGTCGTGATTCCCGATGAAGTAGCTAAGGACGCGTTCAGGTTAGTTGAAGCGTTGTCGCGGAACGACGTCACACGAATCACCGTTGTTCCTTCTCTACTGCGCATGATTCTCGATCTCGACGTCGATCTTCAGGCAAAGCTTTCAAAGTTGGAATACTGGACCACGAGTGGAGAGGTTTTGACTCAGGAATTGCTCGAGGTCTTCTTGTCGCGATTGCCGAACGCAGTGCTGCTTAATCTGTACGGCTCGTCGGAAGTTGCCGCTGATGTGACCTGGTCGGAACTGGATCAAAGGCCCGACTCCGCTACTGTTCCGATCGGCAGGCCAATCGCAAACACCGGGATCTACCTGCTTAATTCTGATTTACAACGAGCGCCTGTCGGCGTGGCGGGTGAATTGTACGTGCAGGGGGCAGGGCTGGCTCGCGGTTATCACAGGCGTCCTGATCTGACTGCCGAGAGATTCATTCCTTCTCCGTTTGGACCAGCAGGAGCGCGATTGTACCGGACCGGAGACATCGCTCGATACAGGCCGGACGGCACTATCGAATATCTCGGGCGCGCGGACCATCAGGTGAAGCTCCGCGGCTTCCGCATTGAGTTGGGCGAAGTTGAAGCCATGCTCAGAGATCACGATGCGGTCCGCGAAGCTGTAGTGGTTGTGCGTGAAGACACACCTGGAGACAAGCGGCTGGTGGCCTACGTGATGCCGGTTGATCCCACTGCGGAAATAACCAGCGAATTGCGCAGCTATATGAAAGCGAAGGCGCCCGACTACCTGGTACCGTCACTATTCGTGCAACTGAAAGAGTTCAAGCTAACGGGCAGCGGCAAGGTCAATCGCCAGTCTCTCCCTGCCCCGGATCAGAGCCGGCCCATCGCGCGGGAAGATTTTGTAGCGCCGCGCAATGAGCTTGAAGAGACTATCGCTCGAATCTGGCGCGAAGTGCTGGCCGTGGACCAAATCAGTGTTAACGACGACTTCTTCGACGTCGGTGGAAACTCTCTCCTGGCCATGCAGATCATTGCCAGGGTCTGTAACACCTTCGAAGTCTACCTGCCGCTGCATAGCCTCTTTGACAGGCCGACCATCGCAGGCCTGGCACAAAACGTTGAGACGCACACGTCAGGAGAGATGCAGCTAAGTTAGCCATGACCCACACGTCGAGAAATCCATGGCTTGTCCGTTGGCAGAAGGATGAGGTCGTTCGCCTGCGCTTGTTCTGTTTTCCCTACGCCGGCGGCAGCGCATGGAGTTTCTGTAGTTGGCAACAGGATCTTCCGGCAGGCGTCGAGGTTTGCGGGATTGAGCTTCCCGGCCGCGCGACCCGCCAAAGCGAAACTCCGTACGCACGCTTATCCACCTTGAACGAAGCAATGACCGAAGCGCTGCTTCCCTGCCTCGACAAGCCGTTCGCGTTGTTTGGTCATAGCATGGGGGCCTTAATCGCTTTCGAGTTTGCGAGGTACCTGCGCAGGAAACATCGATTGGTGCCGCGACACCTCTTTGTATCGGGTCGCCGTACTCCGCAAATACCTTATCGTGAAAGGCGTACTTACGATCTCTCCGATGAGGATTTCATCCAGGACTTGCTACTTGATGGACCCGCTGAATATGCACTTGACCCTCAACTGGTCCGCTTGCTCCTCCCCATGATGCGTGCGGACTTCGAAGTAGTCCAAACTTATGTCTACGAACCTGGGCTTCCGCTGCTCTGCCCCATTACGGTTTTCGGCGGCTTACAGGATCACTCTGTCAGTTCCGAGGAGCTGCACGAATGGCGGCACCAGACCACCGGCAGCTACTCCGTGGTGATGCTCCCCGGCGATCACTTCTTCATCAAGACTGCTCAAAGGGAACTTCTGCGGGCGATGTCGCAAGAGTTGGACCAACTCGTGAAATCGATCTGAGAGTTCTATACCGCTATGCCTCCAAAGTCATTCTCATTCACACCGGGCTTGAGCCCGGTGCAACGCATGCACATTGGTTGAGAAACCGTTTCAACGGTTTTCTGCTGTTGCTCTCGTCTACCCGCGGGGCTAAGGCCGCTGTGAATAAGACGACCTCTAGGCGAAGCCGTTCTATACGAAAAACAAAGCACTAGACACGAAGACTGAGGAAAGATTCTCATGAAACCTGCAAAACTCAACGTTCCGACATCAGATCCGTCCGTCTTACTTGGCGCTACGGTTTCTGCTCAATCGTCTGTAACGGATTACCTGGAAGTCTCGGCCTATTCTTACACGGCGAGCGTGGCGGAACTGATTCGTCAACTGTCGCCGGAGTCAATCGCGGCTGTCGCACATCAATTGAACGCCTCACGGCTGGCATTACAAACCATCTTCACGATGGGTAACGGTGGCAGCGCGACTACAGCGCTGCACATGGCTAACGACTTCTCCAACGCAACCCGCGGTATGGACTCGAAAGTCGCACCCCGGGCAATTTGCCTGAACGGCAACATCAGTCTGTTTTCGGCGTTGGCGAATGATCTGGGATATGAAGAGGTGTTCGCACGGCAGCTCCGCAATCTTCTGCACGAGGGCGACGTCGTCATCGGCATCTCCGCTTCCGGCAACTCTCCCAACTGCGTCAACGGTCTTAAATATGCGCGTGAACGCGGCGCGACGACCGTCGGCCTGCTTGGTTTTGACGGCGGCATCATGAAAAGCCTTTGCGATTACAAAATTCACGTACCGTGCAATGATTACCGCCTTGTCGAGGACGTGCATCTCGCAATCTCACACGCCCTTTCCTTTTGCCTGATGAACGCCGCCAAAGGTGAATAGCAATCTTCTCTGTGCAACAGAGACGACGGGAGCACGATTAAAATGATCGTTTCGCGTACTCCTCTTCGCGTCAGTTTTGTTGGTGGAGGCACGGACCTTCCGCTCTTTTATCGCCGGTACGGCGGAACCGTCGTCTCGTCCGCCGTGGTCCATTACATCGATGTGAGCGTGAAGCGGCTGCCACCCGGCTCCAGCTACTATTACCGGCTCAACGGTACCGGATTAAAGGAAGCGGCAGACGTTGACGAGATCGAGAATCAAATCACGCGCGAAGCGCTGAAGTTCACGCGCACAGATACACCTCTCGAGATCACTTCGCATTCGTCTGTTCCTGCCGGCACCGGACTTGGTTCCTCATCTTCATACACGGTCGGTTTGCTCAATGCGCTGCACGCGTTACACGGCGAACACAGATCGTCAGAGGAATTGGCCGCTGAAGCCTGTCACATTGAGATCGACCTGGTGAAGGCGCCTATCGGCCGGCAGGATCAGTACATAGCTTCGACCGGGGGTTTGCGACACACGGTATTTCATCCCGATGAACGCGTGGATACAAAGCCTGTTTCCTGCGCCCCCCACGTGCGCGAAAAACTCGAGAAACAGTTGCTTCTTTTTTACCTCGGAGGAAACCGCGACGCCGTCTCGATCCTTTCGCAGGTGAACAAAGACATGGACCAGAAGACGAAGGTGCTTCAGGAAATGAAGTCGCTATGCGACAGCTTTCTCGAAGTACTCGCGCGCGGCACTCGTTTGCATGAGCTGGGTGAAATCCTCGATGCCAACTGGAACCTGAAGCGCAAATTAAACGACGAGATCTCCAACCAGCGAATCGATGAGGTCTATCAGCGCAGTCGCGCGAAGGGCGCAATCGGAGGAAAACTACTGGGTGCAGGCGGCGCTGGTTTTCTGCTCCTGTTCGTCGAGTTGGACAAACAGGACACGGTCCGCGCCGAGCTAAAGGACTGCCGAGAATTTCAGTACAAGTGCGACATGGACGGAAGTCGCATCGTGGTAAGTGAATGATGGAAGTGAAGGTGCAATTACGATGGATTGGTGGAGTTTATTAACCATTCTTAAGTTCATCGGTATCGCGGTTGGCGTAGTGACGGCCGTCTATTTCATCGGCAGTGTTTTGACCCTGACGATTGGCAGCGAATTAACGGCCAGACGATTGCGCGCGGAAGCGCAGCAAGTCACTGGCGCGGGAGGCGACGTCAGATTTGTAGTCATTCTGCCAATGCTTCGCGAAGACAGCATCGTGGCGCGCACCATGGGCCAGTTTCTCAAGGCAATCAAAAACGGATTACCCGTCAGTGTAGTAGTGGCGACAACCGCGCGGGAGGTGCAGCACCGCGACTCGGTCGTAAAAGAGATCGAAGCGAGTTTGGGGAACGGCCACCTGGACCTTAGCCGCATCAGTTCATTAGCGCGCACAGTGCTGAACGAGGCGGATGCAGAAAGCTTCCGACGGCTGCTTACGCAGAAGCCGATCGCGGCCTCGCGGGCGCAGGCATTTCTCCATGAGCATCTGCGGACCGACACGGGCTCGGTCGCGCGCAAACTTTTACCTGAACTGAATCAGGCGGCAGGACGTGAGGCATTCTTTCACGTTGAAGCGCCGGCTGAGATGCAGGGGAAAGTCGGACAGATGAACGCCGCAGTATCGTTCGTGAAGGCCCAGGTGAATGGTGACGCGCGTAAGGTTTATGTCGGCGTGTACGACGCGGATTCGACGCCCGACCAGCGCGTCTTCGATGCACTGCGGCGAGTCGTCGGTAAACGCGAAGCAGAAGAAATGGCGCCGCCAGGCATCTTTCAGCAAGTGTCCTGCTATTGTCAGAATCTATCCAGCTTGAAGGGAGTCGTTGGCGCGATTAGTTTTGCGGATGCGGTCGCACAAACTCGCTGGGCCGTCGGATTTGAATACCCCCTCTATGAACATTATGCGCGAACCGTGCAGCAGGGAGCCGACCGGCGGCTGGTCTACTGCGTCGGTCACGGCTGCTTTGTCTCTTTGGAATTACTGACTCGCATCGGAGGTTTTCCGACCTGCAGTCCCAATGACGATCTGGCGCTTGGCTACCTGGCATCGGTGGCCGGCATTGAAGTGCAACCTGTGCCGGTCCTCGATTTTTGCGACGTTGCACCCAATCCGTTCGCGTCCATTCGGCAATCACGTTTCTGGTATTTGGGTTCTGCACGTTTCGACAAAGACATCGCATTCTTCCGGCGCCAGTTTGGCTTGACGCCCAGTTGGCGACAGAAACTCCTGCTGTATCTGGATGGGCGTGCGCGTTGTTTTTTCTGGGCCTGGCGCAGCATGTTGTGGCTCGCGGCGACACTCTTCGCCTTAGCCACACAGACCTGGTGGCTCGCAGCTTTGCTGCTGATCGCCCACATTCTGTACGTGCAGGGTGGCTTCCTGCACACGCTCTGGTTGATGCGGCGACTGCCGGAAGCCAACGAGCGTTTGCGCGTAAACCGGCTGCCACTCGGTCAGGTGCTGCTGGCGATGCTGCTCACCAGCGTCACGTTTATCGTGCGCGGTCTTGGGCCAATGTCGGCGAGTTTGGGGTTCAAGCCACCACAGATGTCGAAGATCGAGCGCTGAGTTATGAGCCGGATCAAGGCCCTCGTCATGGCGGCGGGTTTGGGAGAGCGGCTGCGTCCGCTGACCAATGGCATTCCCAAATGCCTGGTGCGCATTGGTCAGCGGCCGTTACTCGACTATTGGCTCGAAAGTTTGATTGCGTGTGGGATTCGGGAAGCGGTCATCAACACGCACGCGCATCGGGAAGAGATGCAGCGCTATATACAAGCCGTTAATCAACGCCGAGGCATTCGCATAAACGAGAGCTACGAGCCGCGCCTGCTGGGCACCGCGGGAACGATCACGGCTAACCGGGAATATCTGAGTGACGCAGATCAGGTTGTGATCGTTTATGCCGATAACTTCTCCAATGTCGATCTAAGCGAGATGCTTGCCTTTCACAGGAGCAAGCAGGCGCAGATCACGATGTTGCTCTTCCGTGCCGAAGATCCACGTCGTTGCGGAATTGTTCAGCTCGACTCAGCCGGACGCGTAACGCGCTTCGAAGAGAAACCGGAAGCGCCCGCCGGCAATCTTGCTAATGGCGGAGTTTATATAATCGAAAGCTCTCTTCTCAGCCGCATCGCCTCGATGGCGGCGACGGACCTCGGATTTGACGTTCTGCCACGATTGACCGGCCACATACAGGGGTGGATTTTCAATGGATACCACCTCGATATCGGCACACATTCAACCTACGCACGAGCGCAGCTTGACGCACCGTCCGTGCTCAAATCACGCGGCTATTTTGCGGACGGCGCCAGACCATGCGTGTTCCTGGATCGTGATGGAACGCTGTTGGAACAGGTGCACTATTTAAAGGACCCGGCACTGGTGCGCCTGCTACCGGATAGTGCAGCAGCTATCAAGCGGCTACGACGCCATGGATTCGCCTGCGTCGTGATCACGAACCAGTCTCAGATCGGAAACAATCTACTCAGCGAAGCTGAACTCGCAGCGATACACGAAGAGATGTACAGGCAATTAACCGCTGAAGGCGCAATGCTTGACGCGATCTACTACTGTCCCACGCCAGGCCGTCAGAAGGACAGGACTATCGTTGAGCATCCCGATCGCAAGCCTGGTCCAGGCCTGCTCATTCGCGCCGCGCAGGAACTGCTATTGCGGCTCGAGAGCTCATGGATGATTGGAGACATGGTGAGCGACGTTTTAGCGGGCACTAACGCCAACTGTTACGGTTCGATTCTGTTGCGCACCGGCAAAAGGTTGCTGGACGATGAATTGACTGTCGCACGCCGCTATCCGGCAGCTAATAACCTCACGGAAGCTGTCGATCGAATACTGCAACACAGGCATCAGGAAGCAGAACAAGCACAAGCCGCCATGCGGATCTGAGGTTTTCAGACTCATGTGGGATCTATTCGGAAAAGCACTCTACGACTTTCATCGCAACGGCGCGTGTCCAGACTACAACTGGCTGCGCGACGATGGGTTCCGCCAGGAAGAATCCATTGCCTTTTACTTTGCCCCATTGCACGAATGGAAACAGGTGGAGTTAGACGCTCTACAACACGTTCGCGGGCGCGTGCTCGATGTAGGCTGCGGAGCGGGCAAGCATGCTTTGGAGTTTCAGCGACGCGGCCTTCAGGTTACCGGCATTGACGTTTCTCCGGGCGCTCTGACTGTTTGCCGCGAACGTGGCGTGACCGACGTACACGAGATGGACGTCTTCAATCTGAGTTTTGACTCCGAGAGTTTCGATTGCGCGACGCTGTTTACAAACAATCTCTCGCTGGGCGGCACGACCGAGGGAGTTGTCAAATTGCTGTCAGAATTGCGCCGCGTCATCAGGCCTGACGGGTGTGTGGTCCTGACCAACCTCGACGTCTCCGTCTCGCCCAACGAAAGTCACCTGGCGTATCAGGAAAGAAACCGGCATGCCGGTCGACCGCGCGGCCAGATCCGCATGCGTCCCGAATATAACGGCGAGGTTGGAGATTGGATTAACTGGTTATTCGTCTCGCCGAACGACCTGACTGAAGTGGGACGAAGCAGCGGTTGGCACGTATCCCACGTTGCTCCCTCACAGGCTCTTTATTCCGCTCTCCTGACCAAAGCTAATAACGATAAGTAATCTGAAAAAGAGGTTTCGTGAGGTGTTAGCTTACTCCAATAAACTTCAGACGCTTGAAGGCAACAACCATCCACCGGCAGAGATCGAACAACGGTTGCGACAGCTTTTCGTCGGGCCCGGAAACGGGCTGCCTGGAGACACCGACGAAATTGCAAAGGTCGGAGCTATCGTTCGATCGTTCCTCCACGCCACGGAGATTACGACCAACGGCGATTTCGCATCGCTAATGTCTAAATTCCGTGACAGCAGGATCCCCGATGGATGTCTCGATTTTTCAAGTTACCTCAACTACGTCAACGAACACGTTATTCCGCATTCGATCCACACGGCATCGCCGCGCTTCATAGGTCACATGACTTCGGCGCTTCCCAGGTTTGTCAGCTCTTTGGAGATGCTCACCACCGCGATGAATCAAAACGTGGTGAAGGTGGAGACTTCAAAAGCAATGACGTTTTATGAGCGTCAGGCGCTGGCGATGATACATAGGTTAGTTTACGACTTCCCTGATGATTTCTACGCAGAGCACATTCAACAAAGCGACAGCACGCTCGGCATCATGGTGTCAGGCGGTACGCTGGCGAATATTACCGCCCTGTGGTGTGCGCGTAACGCGTCCTTAGCACCGCAGAATGGGTTTGCCGGCATCGAGAAAGAAGGACTTGCCGCCGCCCTTAATTTCTACGGTTGTAAGCAAGCGGTCGTTATCGGCTCTCAACTGATGCATTATTCGTTTAAGAAAGCCGCCGACCTCCTGGGCATTGGCGTCAACAATCTGATTGGCGTTCCCGTTGACCAGAACAATCGAATTGAATTGCGCGCACTGCGGCAAACCATAGAGGAGTGCCGCGCGCGAAATCAGCACATCATCGCGATCGTCGGCGTCGCCGGTTCAACAGATTCCGGCAGCATCGATCCGCTTTACGAGATGGCGCAGATTGCGCGCGACGCTAAGGTTCATTTCCACGTAGATGGCGCCTGGGCCGGGCCGGTCCTCTTTTCCGATCAACACCGGCACAAACTCGCCGGCATAGAGTTCGCCGACTCGGTGACCATCGACGGGCACAAACAACTTTACTTGCCGATGGGTATGGGAATGCTGATGTTGCGCGATCCGCATTCGGCGAAAACGATTGAAAAAAGCGCCTACTACATCATTCGAGCCAATTCATTCGATCTCGGGAAACGAGCAATGGAGGGCTCGCGTCCGAACACGAGCCTCCTGTATCACGCAGCGCTGAGTGTCATCGGCCGCCGCGGCTATGAGTTTCTCATCAACGAAGGCATTCGCAAGGCTCGATACATGGCTGATGCTATTCGTTCCCAGGCGCAATTCGAATTGTTGACCGAGCCGGAAATCAACATTCTCAACTATCGCTTTGTGCCTGCCTCCTTGAGGCACAGTGCGGCTTCGGATCAATTGAGTGAATCCGAACACTCCTTGATAAACGATCTCAACAAGCGTTTGCAGAAGACCCAGCGCAAGGCTGGTCGCAGCTTTGTGTCTCGAACGACGCTACATCTCACACGGCGCGGTGTTGAAAGGCCCATCACGTCGCTGCGCGCCGTACTGGCTAACCCGTTAACTACAGAATCCGATATCGATGCAGTCTTGAATGAACAGTGTGAAATTGCCGCCCAACTCCCATTCGCGCCGGCAAACTAGCCCCTGGTCTTAAGCAAAACTTTCCCAAAACAAATTTGTTTGGAGGTAACTAATGGCACGGACGAGCCTACCCATCCTTGACAATCTTTCGACGTCAGATTTTTTCTCGCCACACAAGATTGTGACGTATCCAGAGGCGTTAAGCGCTGTGCAAAATGATGCTCCGCTGCCGATCCTCAATCTCGAGATCAATCCGGTTAACACCTGTAACCAGAGTTGCACGTGGTGTACCTACGGCTACCTGCACGATCGTCGCGAAGCGATGAACACGGAAACGATTCTGGCTTTGCTTCGCGACGCCAGCGAACTGGGTGTGAAGTCCGTCACATGGACCGGCGGCGGTGAGCCCACAGTCTTCAAACAACTGCCGGAAGTGATTGAGGCAGCCGCCCAGTACAAGTTCCGACAAGGCATCAATACCAACGGCTCACTTCTCACCGGCCAGTTGATCGATCTGTTTACGCAACATTTCTCATACGTGCGGTTTAGTGTGGACGCGGGAAGCCCCGAAGTGTATTCGCGCACTCACCAGGTAAGATTCGGCTCATTTGCACGAGTGACCGGCAACATCGCCGCACTGGTGAACAAGCGCAATGCGACCGAGTCGCCCCTGACCATCGGCTTTTCATTTCTCGTTGACAATTCAAACGTGTCGGATTTGCTCGCTGCTGCCAGGCTGGCTAAATCGATCGGTGTGGATTATTTCCAATTGAAGCCGATTGTTAACTACATCGAATCGAACGAGCAGTTTTCGGCGAGCAGCAGCATGTGGAAAGAGATGGAGAGTCAGATGGACGAGGTCTTCGCCTTGGAAGATGATCACTATCAGGTCCGCTTTCTCGGACACAAATTCGAGGACATCAAGCTGCAAGAGAAGTATTACGGCCGGACTTATGACCAGTGCCGTGGTAATGAAGTGCTGGCTACTGTAGGCGCAGACGCGTCAGTCGACGTCTGTTGCGCCTACAAGGGAATGAAAGACTGGTCATTCGGCAATCTCACCGAAAAGAGCTTCAAGGAGATTTGGGAGGGAGAACAACGTCGCCGCGTGCTTGAACGCATTGACGTCACCAAGTGCCCGCCACTCTGTAAAGCTCACGAGATTAACAAAATCTTTCATTACGTTCGCAACTTCAACGCTCACCGCGAGTTTCCGTAAGAACAAGTCTCCTGACTTCAACTCTAGAGGACACATTCATCATGAGCATCGGCATTATCGGTGTCGGAGGAGTGGCTCGTTACGCTCATCTGCCCGCTTATCGAAAACTTGGATTGAGGGTCGACGCCCTCTGTGATCGCGATCCCGAGATCCTTCGCCAGGTCGGAACTGAGTTTGGCGTTCCGATTCTGACAACTGATCCGCGCGAACTGATTTTCAACTCATCGGTGTCAATCATCGATGTCGCCACACCGCCTGATTCGCATCGAGAGTTGCTCAAGTTAGCGGCGGAATCCGGCAAGCCTGTACTCGTGCAGAAGCCTCTGTGCGTGGATTACAAAGACTTAAGGGCTATTCGAGAACTGCGACAACGAGGCGCCCGCGTGCGATTGAATGTCACGGGACGATATGTCTCTGCGTGGCGCAAAGTGCGTGAGTTGGTCCAAAGCGAGGCATTGGGTAAACCACTCTTCTGCACGATCATTAATCGCGACTGGTGGGATCGCTTACCCGGACGATGGGACCACAACATCAGGCAGTATGTGGTTTTTGAAATGGTGATTCATCACCTGGATTTGTGTTTGTTCTGGTTCGGGTTGCCCGAGCGCCTGACGGCTCGCACAGGCAGCCATCCTCGTCAACTGATGAAACAGGCAAACTGGGCCACCGTTACGCTCGAGTATGCAAACGGATTGGTCGTGCAAATCGTCGACGACTGGACCATGAGCGAGTATGCGTTTGCCAGTGGACATCCGTTCGAGCACATTCACCTGACTGGTGAAAACGGCGTCATCCGAGCAAACAGCGAACGAGTCGAATGGTCGGAGTTGGGAACAAACGCGATTCAAGTCTGGCACCTGCCAAGACCGGGCCAGCAGTTGCCCGGCGAGCAGTTGGAAATAAACTGGTTTCCCGACAGTTTTGGACAATCTATGAAGGCCTTTGTTGACGCACTGGGACAGAAGCAGGATGGTTCCGAAGACTGGGACCACCTGTCAGCGCTTACCGAGCTCACGCTGGCAGTAGCAGAGGCCGCAACATCATCCTCATGGATATCACCCGAGCATAAAGTCAGCACCACGACGCCATAACTCCACAGTTTCCGTTTTTTAGAAAGAGGGTTTTATGCAAGCAACAATTCCGCCAATCACAATGGGCAAAGGTGTGATCGTTTTGACCTATGCCTGCAACTTGAAGTGCTCTTTCTGCTACGCGGCGTCGGAGGTGTTCGATCGACCGGCGACCATGTCGCTGGCAGAGGGCAAACGCTCCGTCGATTTTCTTGAATCGATCGGTATTCAATCGTTCACTCTGCTGGGCGGGGAGCCAACCATCTATAAGCACCTGGTCGAGCTGGTCGAGTATTCGCATTCAAAGGGAATGGGACCATGGGTGGTCACTAACGGAACGCGAATCTGTGAAGAGAACTTTGCCGCCAGACTCGTCGAAGCCGGGCTGAAGGGCGGATGTATCAGCCTGCACGGACATTCGCCTGAAGAACACGACCAGGCAGTAAAAATACCGGGCAGTTATAACAGCGCGATGAAGGCGATCGCGATGGCGGTGAAGAACGACTGGCCGCTATTTCCGATGTTCACGGTGATGGACTCAAACATGCCCAGCATCATGAAGGTCGTGAACGCTTTAAGAGAGGTCGGCTGCCGGAAAATCTACATCAATTACGGTCTTCCCAACATCGTGAGGGAGTTGGACACGGGCATCGATGCGGCGCCACGAGCCCTTGCTAAATTGACTGAAGAACTTTTTCTTATGCAGGACGATCTGGGTGTCCGCTTTATCTTCAATCGCGAGAAGAACAAGATCCCGCTGTGTCATTTCAATTACGACGTCCTGAAAGACATGTTCGAGGCGGAAGGCATTGGCACAGGATGCGAAGCCGTGCAAGGTAACTCAGTCATCGTGGAGCCGGGGGGGTCTTTACTCGGCTGCTCGCATTGGGTAGAGCATCCGTTGCTGAATATATATAAGGACTACAAGAAGCTCGAGTTGATCTCGCCGGATGAGTTCTGGCATCTGTGGCAGACGGGGCGTCCGCGCGAGTTTCGTGAAGAATTGCGATATTTTCCCTACGATCAGTGCACTGACTGTGGCTGGCGTAAGGACAAAAAATGCTTCGGCGGTTGTAAAGTGTGGCAAAAGGCCGGCGCGCTGGAAAAGCGCATCGCCTTCGATGATGACGGCTCCCTGCAAGTTCCGACAGACAATCCGATCCTGAGCAGGCTCTCCTTGCCAATCCTAACTGAAATCCGGTAAACCATTTATATGTCAGACACAGTAATCGAAGCAGTAAAAGAACGAGAAAGGTTCATGTCGCTGACCGCGGATGACCTGCGAACGAAGTATTTGGAGTTCTTCAAAGAGCGCGGCCATGCAGTGATTCCGAGTGCTTCCCTGATCCCCGAGAACGATCCCAGCGTGCTGTTTACGACTGCCGGCATGCACCCGCTGGTACCTTACCTCGTGGGGCGTCCGCATCCCGCCGGAAAGCGACTCGTCGGCTATCAGAAATGTGTGCGTACCAACGACATCGAAGAGGTCGGCGACAGCTCGCATTTGACCTTCTTTGAAATGCTCGGAAACTGGTCGCTCGGCGATTACTTTAAAAAGGAGTCGATCTCGTGGAGTTACGAGTTTCTGACGCGTCCTGACTGTCTGAATCTGCCGGCCGATCGCATCTACGTCAGTGTCTTTGCCGGCGACGAGAACGCGCCACGCGATGAAGAGGCCGCCGCCATCTGGCGTTCGCTTGGCATCCCCGACGAACGCATCGTTTTCCTTTCCGCCGAGCACAACTGGTGGGCGGCCGGTGAAGAAGGGCCCTGCGGTCCGGACACTGAAATCTTTATCGACGTCACTCAGCAACCATGTGAACGCGGCAAGGAATGTATCGCCGGAGTGTGCGGTTGTGGACGCTTCTTTGAGATCTGGAACAACGTGTTCATGTCGTACAACCGCAGCAACGGTGTGACGACCCCCTTACCTAATAACAATGTCGATACGGGTATGGGACTGGAGCGTACGCTGGCTGTCCTCAACGGCGTAGACACGGTATTTGAGACGTCCGGGTTTCAACCAATTGTTCAGGCGCTTATTGCCGTCTCTGAGTACAGCAACGATGAAATGAATCGCGATACGCGTCTGTTGAAAGGGCTGCGTGTTATCAGCGATCACCTTCGTACTGCTGTTTTCATTCTGGGAGATGAAAAAGCTGTCACGCCATCGAACCAGGGACAGGGTTACGTGCTGCGCCGCCTGATCCGGCGCGCCATACGCTTCTGTGGAATCCTGAAGATTCCGGCAGAGAAATGGGCGGAAGTGGCGGCAGTGGTCGTCGACAATTACGGGGAAGCGTATCCCGAACTGAGGTCCAACTCAGATCGCATTCACAAAGAACTTTCGCTCGAACGCGAGCGCTTTCAACAAGCACTGGGCAAGGGCACGCGCTTGTTAGAGCAGGAGATTGAGAAGCTAAAGTCAGCGGGCGTTGATCGGTTGCCGGGAGATTTTGCTTTCCGGCTTTACGATACGTACGGGTTCCCAATCGAGTTTACCCGCGAGCTGGCCAGCGAAAACGGAATCGACGTCGATTTGCAGGACTTCCGCGACCGCTTTGAGGAACATCGCGCGAAATCCAAAACTGAAGCCGCGAGAAGCGGTTTAGCTGATCTCAGTGAAGAAAGCATCCGTTACCACACGGCTACCCACCTGCTTCACACGGCGCTCCGGAAAGTGCTCGGCGAGCACGTGCAGCAAAAGGGTTCGAATATCACGCGCCAACGGCTGCGATTTGACTTTACTCATCCGCGTCCGATGACGCCGGAAGAGATCGCGCAGACCGAGCAGTTGGTCCAATCGGCGATCGATCGCGAACTCCCCGTGACGAGTGAGGTGATGAAGTACACCGATGCGGTCAAGAGCGG
>DASTQB010000053.1:0-4631 GCA_035761985.1 Pyrinomonadaceae bacterium | reverse complement strand
GTTCTTCACTATCATTGAGCGATTCAGATAATTGCGCCGCTCGTTTGCTGACTTCGAGCATCTCAGCATACTTACCCTGCTGCTGGTACAGGCGTCCGAGGTTATTCAGCGACAACGACATGCCGCCTCGATCCTTGTTCTGCTCTCGCAGTTGAAGTCCCTTCTGCAAAGGTTCCAACGCTTCGTCGTAGCGACCCTGCAGACGATACGTGTCGCCGATGTTATTGAAAGACCGCGCGATGCCGGGCGTATTTTTCAACGCCTCGTATCCCTGCATCGCTTTCTGAAACCACTCCAGCGCCTCGACGTAAGCGCCCTGCGCTTTGTAAATCACTCCGATGTTGTTCTGAAGATTTGCGACTCCAAATTTGTCGTCTGTTTCTTCGAAGATGGCGAGACTTCTGCGCGCGTACGCGAGCGCCTGATCGAGACGACCCTGACGCCTGTAAATCAACCCGATGCTTTGCAGCTTGTTAGCAAGACTGCGGCGATCGGCGGCAGGTCCCATGTCTTCGACAATCTTCAGACTCTTATTGAAGTAGTCGAGTCCTTCTGCGTAACGCCCCTGGGCCGTATAGAGCCGGCCGATGTTGTTCAGGACCTGGTTCAACGTCACCTTGTCGTTCAGTTCTTCACTGAGCACACGGGCCTTGTGGTAATAGTCGAGACCGGTTTCGACGTTTCCGAGTTCGGTGTGCGCCGTGCCGAGAGCGTTGAAGATGCTTGCCGTCAGTTCCCTGTCGCGCAGCTCCTCGCTTAGTGCCAGCGCCTTTTCGCCAGTCTTGATCGCGAGGTCTCGCCGGCGCTCGTTGTCGTATGCAATAGCCATCGCGTGCAGGGCGCGGGCCTGCTCCTTCTTCGCACCAAGCTCTTCGAAGATCGCGAGACTCTTTTCCAGATTGTTGACAGCTTCTTTTGGAGGAATGCGGCGGGCCTGGATCGCACCGACCTCGTAGAGCGCCATCGCAAGCGGCATTCGATCGCCCATCTTTTCCGCGACACGCACAGCCAGATGAGAGATTCTGAGGGCCTCGTTGTACTCACCTTTCTGGACCAGCGGATCGGCAAGCGCCTTCAACGCACCGAGCAGTGCGTTCAGATCGTTCTTCCGCGTTAACAACGCCTCCTGCTCCTGCTCTGATTTGACCCGGACCAGGGCCACCGCCAGATCGTTCACTGGCGATGGCGTTGTTGACTGCGTTTGGGCCAGCACCGGAGTGATGAGGCTCAGGCACACGACGAGAAACGAGAGCACCTTGCGGAATGCTACCAGCACGAGCGATCCCTCCTGTTTTCAAGGCTTCAAGAGGTAACGCGCAAAAAAAACCTGAATTGGGTCAGGTAATATCGCGGGAAGTTCAGCAACTTTTGGAGTCGATGTCCAATTCTGCCACGAGGGGATTTATGAAAACACATCGATTCAAGTTGCTATCATCCGTGCGCCTCGTTATTTCCGAGGGGCTAATCATCACTTTAATAACACTTCTTACTTTACCGGCGGCATTCGCAATGCCGAGTGAAACTGCGAAAACTGTTGCGGCGCCGCTCGCCAGTTTGATCGTAGTCAACGTCAGCAACGACGCCGACAATCTCGATCCGCTCAGCGGTTGCGACACAGATGCGGTGACTGCCGGCGAACAGTGCAGCCTCCGAGCCGCGATCCAGCGCGCGAACGTTCTCGCCGGCGACGACGAGATCAATTTCAACATTCCTTCCACTCAGCCAAACTGCGACCCATCAGTCAATCGTTGCACGATCAACCTGACGAAACCGCTTCCGGATCTGGGCACCAACATTCGCATCATCAGTCCCGGCATCGACAAGATAACGGTGCGTCGCAATACCGGCGGCGACTACCGCATCTTCCGCGTCACTGGAAACAGCGACGTCACACTTTCGGGATTGCGAATTCAAAACGGGCGACCGCCAGGAATCAGCGCGGGCGGCGGTGTCGCGCACGAAGGCACTGGCGTTGTGAACGTTGTCGACAGCATCTTAACCGATCACATCGGCGGAACGATCGTCGCTTCGGGTGGTGCTCTTGCAAACAGCAACAGCGGCACACTCAACGTCGTCAACAGCTCCATCGTCGATAACAGAGCAACAGCTTCCGGCGCAGGCATCAACAACGGAAGCTCCGGCACGCTCAACGTAATTGGAAGTCTGGTGTTTCACAACACCGTGACGGTGCCGGTTGTTGCCAACACACACGGCAACGGCGGCGGCATCTCAAACTCGAATCAGGGCACCGTCAACATCGTAAACAGCGTCATCTCCGATAACGTCGTAACCGGCGGCGATTCAAACACGAGCCTCCTGCGAGGCGGCGGCGTGATGAATGCTTCGAACGGCACCGTCACGGTCACCGGCAGTGTGATCTTCAATAACCATGCGCTTAGCGGCGGCGGCGGAATCTCAAACACGGCGGGAACGCTCCAAGTCAGCAACAGTACGATTACGCAAAACCGCGGTGTGGGCGGAGGTCTGTTCGGGCAAGGCACCGTCAGCAGTTCGATCATCGCGAAGAACAACAATGGCCCATTCGCGGGCTCCGATGTGTCGGGCAATTTCACCTCGAGCGGGTTCAACCTCGTCGGCGTTCAGGAAGGCAGCACGGGCTTTTCTATGGCCACGGATCTGAAGGGCACAGTTGGAGCGCCGCTCGATCCGAAGTTTGATCCGAACGGTTTTCCATACACGAGCCTCAATTTCACTACGCCTGTGCCTGGTCTTCCGCTGTGCGGTAGCCCTGCGATCGACAAGGGCACGAGCAATGGTCTGAACAGCGATCTACGCGGAACAACTTTTCCACGCATCGTCGACGATCCGGATGAATCGAACGCAGGCGACGGCGCAGACATCGGTGCTGTGGAACGGCAAACTGCCTGTGCGCAGATCATTTACACAGTAAACACGACGAGCGAAGCAGACGACGTGAGTCCCGGCGACGGCAACTGCGACATCGACGCGAGTGCATCCGGCTCGCAGTGCTCGTTGAGAGCAGCGATGAGAGAGTCGAACGCGATCGGCGGCGACTACACGATCAATTTCGCGATTCCGACCAGCGATCCGGGTTTCGATCCTGGTTCCGGCAGGCACACGATCAATCTAACGGGTCCGTTGCCGGAGATCACCGAGAGCAATCTCACCATCAATGGACCAGGCAAAGATAAGCTGACCATTCGTCGTAACACCGGCGGCTTCTATCGGATATTCACGTTCCGCAATGTGGTTGAAACAGCCACCATCAGCGGCTTAACGGTAAGCAACGCGTTCAATAACACCAATGACGGCGGCGCGATCTCGTTCACCGGCAAGACGCTGACGATCAATAGCTGTGCGTTCAGCAACAACATCGCAGCGTGGTCGGGCGGCGCGATTTTCGTCCAGGCGGCGCTGAACGTCACCGACAGCACTTTCATCGACAATTTTTCAAGTATCGCAAACGGCGGTGGTGGAGCCATTCTCGTTCGCGGAGCTCTGAACGTAAGTAACAGCACGTTTACGAACAACGTCGCGAACAGTCTCGGCGGCGCGATCAATGCCGACAACACCGGCACAAGTAGCGACTCGAGCATCACCAGTAGCACGTTCAACGGTAATGCTGCGGATGCCGGCGGTGGCGTTGCAGTGGGTAGTTTCGGTGGGGTGATGCGCATCTCGAATTCGAAGTTCACGCGAAACACAAGCAACCTGCTGAATTCGAGAGGTGGCGCGATCTATCAGGTCCACGGCAATCTGCATGTTATCGGCAGCACGCTGGACGACAACGAGGCATTCGGACTGGCAATCAACACGGGCAGCGGAACGACGACGACCAATGTCGTCGATAGCACGATCTCCCGGAACACGTTTGGCGGTATCGAAACAGAACTCGCCACGGTCGCTACCAGCAAGTTGAACATCATCAACAGCACGATCAGTGGAAACACTGGTGGTGCAGGCATCACTCTTTCGAGAGTCACGCTGAACGTTTCAAACAGCACGATCTCTCATAACGAAACGGTCGGAATTCGCGGCACGCTTAGCACGAACACCGGAACGTGGACCGTCAAGAGCAGCATCATCGCGGCGAATGGCGGGTTCAGTGATGTTGCCGGTGCTTACACGTCAGGCGGGTTCAACCTTATCGGCAAAGCCGACGGAGCCACAGGCTTCACGAACGGCGTCAACAACGATCAGGTCGGAACAAGCGCTGCCCCTGTCGATCCGAAGCTCGATGCGTTGGGTCTGAAAGATAACGGTGGACCAACGCACACGATCGCGCTTCAACCAGACAGCCCTGCTATCGACAAGGGCAGCGCGGACGGGCTGACGGGCGCGCTCGCGAACGATCAGCGTGGTGTGTTTGCGCGCACGTTTGACGATGCTGCCGTGGCAAATGCCGGAGATGGCACTGACGTGGGCGCGTTCGAGTTGCAGCCAGGTGGACCGTCTCCGACGCCGACTCCAACGCCGACGCCGGATCCGTCGCCGTCGCCGTCACCGTCGCCTACGCCCAATCCTTCGCCATCGCCATCGCCAACCCCAACGCCTACGCCTCAGCCCGCGCAGCTCGTGGTCACGACCACGTCGCTGGTGCGAACAAACTGCGGCGCTATCGCTCTGGGCGTCACGGTGAAGAACGTGGG
>DASTQB010000052.1:0-8938 GCA_035761985.1 Pyrinomonadaceae bacterium | reverse complement strand
ACGCTGGGGCGGCCACGGAGGGCCACCCCTACAAAAGTTTCAACTTGGATTCAAAGGCGACGACGACGAGGAGCTTACTTTGGAACCGAGCCATGCCGCCAGTGCAACCCCGCCCGCAAGGGCCAGGGTGGTCGTCAGCACGGGATGAAGTTGTGTCCGCTGGTAAAGACTGTGCTCGAGTACAAACCTTTCCTGCGCGCCGCGTTCAGCAAGTCGCGAGTTCGTCTCATGCAGACCATCGCTGCGGTTTGAGCGGCGAGGCTCGCCGGAGTTTTGCATCGAGTCGATCATCGACTCGTTCATCTTCTCGTGCAAACGCGGCGTGTTCAAACCCATCGATGAATGCACTTTCGCCATTCCGCCGACGAACAGATCGCGCGTTGGATGATCTGCGCTGTGCAGGATCGCTTCCGCAACGAGCTCAGGTGCGTACAGCGGTGGTGGCAGCCGCGGTTCGTACGGCAGGTAATTCTTTGCGTTCTCGGGAAAGGGCGTGTGGATCGCAGTCGGTTTAATCAACGTGACGGAGATCGGAAGTTTGTCAGCCTCGACCTCCATTCGCAACGCATCGGTGAAACCTTTGACGGCATGCTTTGACGCCGAGTACATGCCCTGCAGCGGCACAGCAGCATCCGACGTTTCGCTGCCCACGTTGATCAACGCTCCACCGCGTTGACGCAGATGATTGACGGCGATGCGCGAACCATGCACAACGCCCCAGAAGTTGGTTTCAAAAAGTCGGCGCAAGTCCTCGGTGGGAACATCCATGATGCGCCCGTAGATCGACGTTCCGGCATTGTTCACCCACGTATCGAAACCACCGAATCGCTGCGTCGCGGTTGCGACTGCTTGTCTCAATTGTTCTTCGTCGGCGACATCGGCGACGGCGTACGTTGCGTTTCCGCCCTGACTGTTGATTTCCTCGACGAGCTCGCACAGCGCCACTTCATTCCGTGCTACGGCGACGACGTTCGCACCTTGCTCCGCAGCCATGCGAGCGGTGCAGAGTCCGATTCCACTCGTCGCGCCCGTAATGACGATCGTCTGATCGGAAAGTCGTTTTAACTTCACCTGCATTGTTACCCTCCTGGTTATGATTTCTGGACACTATGCGCCGCGGATGTTGCAAAGGTCTGGTAAGAGAGTGTTAAGAATGTCAGGGAAGAAGGTGATAATATGCGGACCACTCCAGAAGCGAGGTTCAGCCCGTATGAAACTGTTTTGTGCGATCGCCTTGTTTACGGCGGTGGTGGTGAGCGTCACATGGATTCCGAGCTCGAGCGCGTCGATGGCGGAGCACGTGATGTTTGACGACTTCAACTATGCCAACACGCAGCAACTGAAGAAGAACGGTTGGATCATTCGCACCGAAGCAGGCTGGCCGGGCGTGCCGGGAGCGACCTGGTCGGAGGAGGGCGTTTCGCTTCACCGCCATCCCGACATGCAGCGCGACGGGATCATACGTTTCACCTCTTCGACCGACGGCACCGGCGCCAACACCACTCAAACTCAAATCTGCCATCATCGCAAATACCGCGAAGGCACGTATGCCGCCCGCGTTCGTTTTACTGACAAACCGGTTTCCGGCCCAGGCGGCGACCAGCTCGTACAAGCCTTCTACACGATTAGCCCATTGAAAGCTCCGATGGATCTCGACTACAGCGAACTCGATTATGAGTACCTGCCAAACGGTGGCTGGGGCATCGATGGGCCAACACTTTACGCAACAACGTGGGAGACGTTCAGTCCCGAGCCGAACTGGAAGAAAGACAACGTGTTCAAAACCACGAACGGCAGCCAGGCGGGCTGGCATACGTTAGTGACACAGGTTATGGACCAGAAGGTTCGATACTTCGTCGACGGCAAACTCTTCGCGGAGCATGGTGGCGAGTACTATCCGGAAGACACAATGTCAATCAACTTTAACCTGTGGTTCATCCGTGACGGCGCGATCAAATCGACGGAGCGGCGCACGTATGAGAAAGACATCGATTGGGTGTTTCACCGGGCGGGCGTCGCACTAACTCCCGAACAGGTTGAAGCAGCAGTGGCTGCGATGCGTAAAAAGTCGATCAAGTTTCGCGATACGGTGCCGGCGAAAGTTCCGGCGCTGGTGAGCCCGTGTAATCTTTAAGAGGCGTTGCACGAAAAGTCATGTCAATCCTCATAATCATGTTAATCCTGTGAAGCATGCCTTTCGAGTGGGCGTTTTTACAGAATTTACAAGATTGGACATGATTTACGTTAAGATTCGGAACTGCGATTCTTCATCGCGCCGCGAATGTTTAGAAACGCGAGGCAAAGCTGCAGAACGATGAGTGCGTAGGCGTTATCGTGCCAGCCCCACACGATCCAGAGCACGTTGCTCAGAAGGAAAAGCCAGAAGCCCCAGTTGCGTTTGAACTTTCTCTGCGAGCCAACCATCCAGGCGGCGATGACCGTGACTACCATCGCCGGCCATTGAATTGAATCAACATAATCCATATCTATAACTACGCGATCGCACGATGACGATCCGGCAGCGCGATCTGCTCTTCCAAAGGATGAACGCAGTTGTCACACTTGCCGCAACGCTCCTCTTCCATCGATTCGCCGAAGTAGTCATGCAAGATACGCCAGCGGCACATCGCGCTCTGTCCGTACTGCATCATCCTCTCCAACTTCTCTTTATCCTTTTCAACTTTCTCCTGCGAGAGGCGCGCGAGATCTTCGAGCTCCGGCTGCTGCACGTCCGTTCTTAAAAGTCGAAACTGGCTGCCTCGCAACTCCTTCACCAGTTTCAACTCCTTCAGCAACGACAGAACCACGCGCACCTTTCCCGCTGCGACTGTGTTCGCATGTTCCTGCACGGTTGAAAGCGCAACCGGAGTTTCAGCGGCGTTGAGCGATTCAAGTGCTTGATGCACGCCCAGCATGTCGTTGAACTTCGGATGCTTGCCGCCAAGAAAGAACTGTTGCGTGCGTCGATCCTCGAGTTGATAAAACAGACTGCACGTTGCCGGCTCACCGTCACGGCCGGCGCGTCCCGCCTCCTGGTAATACGCTTCGAGCGAACCCGGCATCTGGTAATGCACAACGAAACGGATGTCGGGCTTGTCGATTCCCATTCCAAACGCGTTTGTCGCTACGATTGCTTTCAATTCATCGTTCATGAACGCATCCTGGTTCTGCTTGCGATCGCTCGCCTTCATGCGCCCGTGATACTTCTCGACCTTGAAGTCGAATCCCTGCAACCACTTCGTGAGTTCCTCGACCGTTTTTACAGTCGCCGCATAGATGATTCCGATGCCGTCGTGTTGGTTGAGTATCTTTACGAGCTCTTCGTGCTTCTCACGTTCGTTTGTAACTCGCTTCACTTCGAGTTCGAGATTCGGCCGGTAGATACCGGTTTTCACCACGCCAAATTTTCCGAGATCGAGTTGCTTCTCGATGTCGGCGGTGACTTCGGGCGTCGCGGTTGCTGTTAGAGCCAGCACCGGCGGTGAGCCGAGCGTCTTGACCGACGCGCCGAGAGACAGATATGCAGGACGGAAATCGTGGCCCCATTCTGAAATGCAGTGCGCCTCGTCGATAACGACGAAGTTGATGTCCTGCTGTCGCAAGTCGTTGAGAAATTCCTGATCGGTGAAACGCTCGGGCGTAACGAAGATGAAGTCGCTCTTGTCAGTCTTGATCTGTTCGAGGTTCTCTTCGTGTTCCTGCGACGTGAGCGCGCTGTTCAACTGCGACGCTTCGAGTCCTGCCTCTTCCAACTTGTCGACCTGATCTTTCATCAGCGAGATAAGAGGCGACACGACTACGGTCGTGCCGGGCAGGTGCAACGAAGGCAGTTGGTAGCAGAGCGACTTCCCTGCTCCGGTCGGCATGATGGCAAGCGTATTGTTGCCTTCGAGGACAGCACGAATGACTTCGGCTTGACCGGGACGGAGTTTGTCGAGCCCGAACGTCTCTCGCAGCGTTCGGCGCATCTTCGTAAGTTCGCGCGTGACTTTAGGAACAAGAGCACTCATAAAGTTCGCAGACGTGCACGCGTTTCGAACAGCGCGTGCACGTGCGAGAGGCTCTCGGCAAGATGAGTGCCAGATGCTTAGGTCGGTGGATTACTTTCTTTCGCGCCCTTGTCGGCGCTGCCTGTTGCCTTTTTATGTCGCAACCATTCGTCAATGCTCTCGCGAATGAACTCGCCCATGTCTTCAAACTCGCGCGCCGACTTTTCCCAAAACTCTTTGAACATCTTTGGGTCAAAGGCAAAACCAGCCGCGCCACGGCCGAAGCCCCTGGCTGGTCCAAGTTCGTCTTCGTAGTAGGCTGCGAGTTGACGCGACGCCATTGCGACGACGGTCAACGAACTTCCTGCCGGCAGTGGTTCGAAGATCACGCCGACGCCGGGATCCATCTCCTTGAGACGCGCGAGCACACGGTTGTACTGGTCGGTGCAATAAGCGGCCGCATCTTCTTTGCCGCCGGTCCATTCGGATTGAAGTGCCATGCGTGAAGTGCGACGCAGCACGTTGATTAGTTTGAATAACTCTTTCTGTCTTTCCATTGATTGCTCCCTGGTCGTGTTGACTGTCAGCAGACGGGCACACACTTGATTCGCACCTTGCGTGGTCCACATTTGAAGTACACACCGCGCGCGAATTCAGGCGTGTCCGGTTCGAAGTAAGCGTACAGGTCGCGACAGGCGATGCGAATAACTTCGGGTGATGCAGACTCACTCAATGGAGCGAACAGCGGCTTGGCTGCGGGCTCGATTTCGGAGAGTCGAGCGAGTATGCGGTTGTACTGGCCCACGCAGAATTGCGTTGTGTCTGGTCCGGCTTTGGTCCATGCGGCATAGCCGGCGGCGCGGTAGATTCGTTTGAGGACGTTCAGCAGTTTCACTGTTTCTTGTTCCATGGTTCTCCTCGTTAGCTTGTTGATTCGATCTTCGCTCGCAACAGTTTTTTGCCGTGATGAATTCTCCACTTCACAGTCGAGAGCGGAACGCCCATGAATGCGCCGATGCGCTTCAGTGGCATTTCGTCGAGGAAGTGCAAACGCAACGGCATCGCGTAATCATCGGGCAATGCGTCGAGAGCGTTGATCAGTGCTTCGTCTCTCTCCTTTTCGTCTATTGGTTTCGTCAGCGCTTCGATCTTCTCCAGCAGTGCTTCGTCCAGCGCGATCCGTTTACTTAATTGAGCTTTCTCGGTTTTGCTAAACCGGAGCGCTCGATGCCGTGTGATTGCTGACAGCCACGCCGCAAACTTCCGCGGTTCGTCGATGCTCGGCAGCGCTTTGAACGCGAGCAGTAACGAGTCCTGCGCGACGTCTTCGGCGTCGTCTGCGCCGACGACAGTCCTGGCGAGCCTCACGACGGCGGGCCGATAGCGGAGCACGAGCTCCTCAAAGGCGTCCAAATTCCCAAGAATCGCCGCAAGTACCAACACCTCATCCGGCGACTCTGCTTCCGTCATCGACACTCCACGTGGTTGCTTCAATGGTATAGAGACATGTTACGAGGAAAAAGTTAGGCGGGTTTTGAAGGACTGCGCTGTTTTAGTTGAAAAACCAAAAAACTTGCGGATAACAAGGCCTTTGCTACGGTATGATGAATCGGGCCCTCGCCCAACATGGATTCACGTGGCGGCTGAGAGGTAAACGCTAAATGGGAGCTAACGGAGAGGTAGATTATTACGAAGTACTTCAGGTCAGTGACGGCGCCGAGCCGGAGACTGTTAATCGAGTCTATCGGATGCTGGCGCAGCGTTATCACCCTGATAACCGGGAGACGGGAAATGAAAATCGCTTCCGGCAGATCACCGAGGCTTATCACATACTCTCCAGCCCGGAACGGCGCGCACAGTACGACGCTACATATCAGCAACGAAGGAAGGACCGGTGGCGTCTTGTAGACGCCGGGAACCAGTCGGAAAATGATTTCGAGATGGAGCAGATAGTGCGTCTCACAGTGCTTGAAGCTCTCTACACGAAGCGCCGTCTTGAGCCTCACAATCCCGGAATTTTCCTTGTGGAGCTTGAGAGATTGTTAGGTCGTCCGCGTGAGCATCTGGAATTCACGATTTGGTACCTACAGCAGAAGAAGCTGATCAATATGGACGACGCGCGCATGCAGCTAACGGCTGATGGAGCGGAGTTTCTTGAAGCGAGCTATCGAAATAACATCCAGCGGAAACGGTTGCAGTCGACGAATGATTAAGTTCGCGAGTGTTATTTACCTGCCTTAGAGAATGACGAAAAAATCTGCGTTCTCATTCCTGTTCACGCTGTTCCTCGTAACAGCGCTCTGCGTGAACTTCCAGGCTCAGAACGAGCCTGGTATTCGTGTGACTTTCATCCTTACTTCGCCCGACTTACCAAGCGATACCTCGGTCTACATTACCGGCAGCCTGGAGCAACTCGGATCATGGAATCCAGGCAAAGTTAAGATGGACACGAAAGGCAACCACACGTGGACCAAAGAGATCATCATTAGCCGCGCACTCTCGATCGAATACAAGTACACGCTTGGATCGTGGGAACGCGAAGGAGCGGATGCGAACGGCTCTCCGCTTTCGAATCATGCCGTTAACGTCGCAAAGGACACAACTGTTAAAGACACGGTGCTCTTTTGGACCAAGCGGGGACGTCAGCGGGTCAACCAGGGGCAGATTACCGGCACTGTGCGATACCACCGCGCGTTGAAAGGTGCGGGCATTCAGGATCGCGATCTCATCGTGTGGCTGCCTCCTGGTTACGAAGCTGAAACGAACCGGCGCTATCCCGTGATTTATATGCACGACGGGCAAAACGTTTTCGATCCGGTTACGAGTTCGTTTGGCACGGATTGGTCGATTGACGAAACGGCGGATGAGTTGATCAGGAAGAAGTCAATTGAGCCGATTATCGTCGTCGGGATTTACAACACGAGCGAACGGATGAGGGAGTACACGCCTGGCGACAAAGGCACTGCTTACATGAACTTTGTCGTAAAGACAGTGAAGCCGTTGATCGACTCAACCTACCGCACGAAGCCTGATCGGAAGAACACGATCGTCGGCGGCTCATCAGCGGGCGGCATGATCTCGTTCATGCTGGCGTGGGAACACCCGGATGTCTTCTCGAAAGCGATCTGCATGTCACCGGCATTCCGAAACCCCGTCGCCGCGGGCGGCTGGAATTACGTGAAGGTGGTACAAAACTCAAACGGCAAGAAGAAGGACGTCTTCTTCTACCTCGACAACGGCGGCATCGGCCTCGAGTCACAACTCCAACCCGGAATCGACGAGATGCTGAGCGCCCTCAAGTCGAAAGGCTACGAGGAAGGCAAAGACTTCATTTTCATCCCTGACCCCACCGCCCAACACTTCGAGTCCGCCTGGGCCAAGAGGTTTCCGCACGCGTTGACGTTGGTGGTGGGCCGGTAGTTCTGAGCGAAGAGGCTGCATGTATCGTAGCTTCATTCTCTACCGCCTCTGTGCTGCATCGTTAACTCTGTCGTAAGCTAATGCGCGAAGACTGAAAGACTCACCGAATCAGGCAGGATTCAACATCGATCCGGACCGCGTGACGGGGCATATAAGAAGTACATCGATCGCTCCTTAATTCGCGAGAAGATAAATCGACTTCATTATTGCCGGCGATGCTGGCAGCCACCGCTCATGGCTCCGCACGGCTAACCTCGACCTTGATATCGTTTATAGCCGAGACACTCTCAACCTTGAGCGAATGTAAGGCGCTCGCTTTAACCGTGCCTACGCCCGCCTCAAGCACTGCAACTAGATCATTCCCCGATCGACATCCTATTACAGGCTAACGTAGTGCATTGTAAAACCAACAACAAAATTTACGGCTCTAGACTTTGATTGCCGAAAGCGAGTAGCATATTTCGCGCTCTACCTGAACTCACACGCCGCAGAATCTGAGCCTCAATGAGTTTCGAGGAAAGACTTCCACCAAATTATGCGAAGCTCGACATCGCGCTGCGCTCAATCGGATACAGCCTAGAAGTTGCTGTTGCGGACATTATCGACAATTCGGTAGATGCGGAAGCACAAAATATCCTAGTCAGGTTTATCAGTAAACAAGGTAAGTCTCTAGACTTGGCTATCTGTGACGACGGCAGGGGCATGACCTCATCAACGCTGAAAGAAGCGATGAGATTTGGGGCCGATGTCTCCGAAGAACTGCATAGGCTTGGCAAATTCGGCCTAGGCTTAAAACTTGCGTCCCTGAGTCAAGCTAAAGAGTTGCATGTCTTTACTTCTAAAGAAGGTGTTCTGTCTGGTAGAGCCTGGCTGGAAGAGGGAATCAAGACCGGGTTTGTTAATCGAGTTTTTGACAATCATGAAAGTAGTGCAGCATTAAAGGAGATAGGTCTAGATCGGAATCTGAGCACAAGGGGAACTGTTGTTTTTTGGTCCCATCTTTACCGGATTGGAAGCCATCAAAACGGCGAGCAGCAAGCGCAGAAACTGCTTCCGCGCCTGAGGAATTATCTTTCACTTGCTTTTCATCGATTCCTCTCAGACAAAGCGAAACCCCGCATCCAGATTACCATGGACATTTTCGATGCGGATACAAAAAGAGCAGGAATTCCTGTCAAACTTGACGCCCTAGATCCTTTTAGATACGAGAGGACTGGACGAGAAGGGTTCCCCGCGAAACTATCGATTCATGGAGAATATGAAAAAGAGATTCAGATCAATGCACACATCTGGCCCCCTAATTCCCATAAAGTTGAATACAAGTTGCCAGGAGGAGCGAACTCTCGCCAAGGTTTCTATTTCTATCGTAACAACCGTTTGATTCAAGGTGGAGGTTGGAATGGCTTGCGAGAGTCAGAACCTCACTTGTCTCTAGCCCGACTGGAGATTGACATCACAAGCAGCGTTGACGTACAGGTGAATCTTGATGTCAAGAAGGCCGAGATCCAGTTACCCCCTTCTTTCATGCA
>DASTQB010000051.1:0-18396 GCA_035761985.1 Pyrinomonadaceae bacterium | reverse complement strand
GCTGGGTTAGTGGTCCACGTCGCAAGGCGTTTGTTGATGGTGAATTCGGCGCCATTGTTGGTGATGATGTAGTTGTCGAGTGCTGAAAGCGGGGTGGCGCTCAGCGTGGCCGTGATGTGATAGGTCGGCGGGCTGGCGTTTTCACCGGCGACGCGTGTGTAGGTGGCGGTGACGTTGTCAGCTGCGACGAAGTTGGAGCCGCTGCCGGTTGTTAGTGGCGATGGATCTGCATCACCGTAAGTCTTGCTGGCCGGGTTGGTGGTCCAGGTTGCAAGGCGCTTGTTGATGGTGAATTCGGCGCCTTCGTTGGTGATGATGTAGTTGTCCAAAGCTGAGAGCGGTGTCGCGCTCAGCGTAGCGGTGATGTGATAGGTCGGCGGGCTGGCGTTTTCACCGGCCACGCGGGTGTAAGTTGCCGTGACGTTGTCAGCCGCGACGAAATTCGAGCCGCTGCCGGTTGTTAGTGGCGACGGGTCTGCATCACCGTAAGTCTTGCTGGCCGGGTTGGTGGTCCAGGTTGCAAGGCGCTTGTTGATGGTGAATTCGGCGCCTTCGTTGGTGATGATGTAGTTGTCGAGCGCTGAGAGCGGCGTGGCGCTCAGCGTGGCCGTGATGTGATAGGTCGGGGGGCTGGCGTTTTCACCTGCTACACGTGTGTAGGTGGCGGTGACGTTGTCAGCCACGACGAAATTGGAACCACTGCCGGTTGTTAGTGGCGACGGATCTGCATCACCGTAAGTCTTGCTGGCTGGGTTAGTGGTCCACGTCGCAAGGCGTTTGTTGATGGTGAATTCGGCGCCATTGTTGGTGATGATGTAGTTGTCCAAAGCTGAGAGCGGCGTGGCGCTCAGCGTGGCCGTGATGTGATAGGTCGGCGGACTGGCGTTTTCACCGGCCACGCGTGTGTAGGTGGCGGTGACGTTGTCAGCTGCGACGAAGTTCGAACCGCTGCCCGTAGTTAGTGGCGACGGATCTGCATCACCGTAGGTCTTGCTGGCCGGGTTGGTGGTCCAGGTGGCCGCGCGCTTTTTGATCTCAAAGTTGTTGGAAACAAAGGTGAGGTTGTAGTTGTTGCCGCCGTTGCCATCGTTGATCGCGAGCGTGCCGATGGTGATCGCGTATAGCCCCGCGTTTTCTCCCGCAACGCGGCTTAGCGCACCCGTGAAAGCGTCGGGAGCAACGAGTGAGCCACTCGTCACGGTGTAGGTGAACTCTGCGGGATCTGCGTCGCCGTAAGTCTTGAACTGTCCCGCGTCGGCCGTTACTTCGATCGCGCGTTTGTTAATCGTTAATGAGCCTGTACCCGAACTCGCATTGAAGCCAGTGCCGGGCGTGTAAGCAGCTTCGATTGTGTAAGGACCGGCGTCGGTTCCGGCGGGCAACAGATAACTCACGCTCGCCGCGCCGGCAACTACCGTGTTGTCTGTCGTGGCGGCGCCGATCGTGGTCGCGCCTTGCTTGATGGTGAAGGTGACGGAGCCGTTGTTGACTGCTGGTCCACTCGCCGGAGTGACTGTTGCGTTTAGTGTGACTGCCGCATCGCCGTAGGTGGCGATCGCGTTGGCAACCGCCGTCGTAGTGTTGACGGTCGCGGCGTTGACGATCAGAGTCAGCGTGTTGCTGTCTGTTGGACCAGGTCCCTGACAGTTTGATGAATTAGCATTAGTGCCTCGTACCTGGAACGTATACGTTCCGGTTGGCGTTGCGGCGGTAGTCGTGACGCTAAGAGTCGTAACTGCGTTTACCGGCGTAGAGCCCCCGATTACGGTAACTGGATTGGTACCGAAAACAGCGGTTGCTCCGGCTGGAAGAGCAGGGGTGGCCGCTAAGGTTACACTGCATGCATTCGCATTTCCGCCGGTGGTTACGGTCACATTTCCATAGTTCGCAGTCGCACCCTGAATGACCGTGACGCTCGTCGGCGCCGCCACTGTAATGTTCTGCGGGTTCGCATCGGTGAACGTCGTCTGTGCTGTACGACCTGAACTCAGTCCTCTTGAACCTACGATAAACTTCATATCGAGGTCGTAATCCATCACGAGATACTCACCACTGAAATTACCTTCAGCATCAGCAGTCGTATCGAAACCACGCTCCTGCGGCGTATGCGGATCTTCGTGGATTTTGACTCTCACAGTCTCTCCGGGCTGAAATCCGCGTCCGGAAATCCTGGCAATCTCGCCCGGTGCATAGTCCATCTTATCCGTGCTGATCTGTGCTGAAGAACTTCCAACCACCGCACTCGAGTTGAGCGTCGCGCCCGCCGAATTCACACCACCAAGCACGAGCGCCTGCCCGTTCAACTCGGTAATCGTGTGTCCCGTACGATCAAACAATGCATCACTCTGTCCGTTGTAAAACAACGCTGCGCGTGATTGAGATCCGAGTATCTGGGCGGGCAAGCCAGTACACGGATCCGATGCGGGAAGCACGTGCGCATACGCGCCAAAACCCTGGAACGATGGATCGTAAACCTCCATCGAGCCGTCGTTATTGCCGCCGATAATCTGCACTTTCCCGTCGAACAACACACGAACGTGCGCGCGTACGCGCCCGAGCTTCATGGCGTTATCAATCGTCGAAAAGCCACCGCCGGTGGCGTCGAAGATCTCTCCGGACGCGAGCGCGTTACCACTCGCATCTTTACCGCCGACGACGAAGACTCGCCCGTCCTGAAGCAACGCGGCCGAGTGCATCGAGCGCGCAACACCCATCGTACCTGCGGCTGTTGATGTTCCTGCTGCAACATCGACGATCTCGGCGCTGCCACCTGCTTCGCCGCCGGCAACGAACACACGACCGTTAGCAAAAAGCGTCGCGCTGTGTCCGGCACGCGCAACGCTCATCGATGGTCCACTCGTAAAGGCGCCAGTAGCCGGATCGAAAATCTCAGTCGAGGCAACGGCACCGCCGCCGTTACGACCCCCAGCGATCAGCACGCGGCCATCGGCGAGCAACGTCGCCGAGTGATCGGCGCGTGCTGTGCCCAGATTGCCTGCTGTTGAGAATGTCGCCGAAACCGGATCGTAGATCTCGCTCTCGTTCAACGCGCCCGTGCTGTTTGCACCACCGGCGACGAGGACGCGTCCATCAGACAAGCGCGTCGCTGTGTGACCGCTGCGCTCGACGTTCATCGTCGAACTCTCCGTTGCGGCCGCTTCTTCGGAATGCGAATGCGTGTGGAGCGCGTGACTAGCCGTCGCCGCATTCGTTTCAGCCTTATTGACGCCGATAATCGCGGATACGCTCGCGAAAAGATTTTCGCCGATCGCATGCGCAAGGGAGGTTGTGGAGACCGTTGCAACGGCAACGATCAATCCGATTAAAAATGCGATACGAATAGTCGGGGTAGAGAGCAAACGACGAGAGGTCGGGGACTTCTGGGCATACATCTTCATCAAGACTCCTGCTGGAAAAATAGAAACAACTAGCTTGGGAACTCCTGGAAAGGAAGGGATCGTCTCCGCACGCGGCTCCGATCCTTTCACGCGAGAGGAATACCAGCTCGGCGAGTTGCAGTTTTGTGCGTTCCGCCAGGTGCAATCATCAGGCCAGAAATGCCGATCACAGGCGAAGAGACGGAACTCGATTGATTCCGCAAGTTAACAATGGTTGTTGGGCCAGCGTGTGTTCGTGGTGAGGCGAAAGGAAGTGCTCACTGGCGAGCAGTTGCGCGCGCGCGAAGCGCAGACAAGAAGAGGGCTCAGACCGGCTGAGCCCTCTCTGGAAGGACCGGTCGGGTAAAGTAGCCGGAAACCGCCCTCTCATTAACCAGTTCCCGGGTTCCTCGGAACCTTCCAAAACGCAGGATTCCGGTTCTGGGCCTAAGTCCCGGAGCCCTGCGTATGCAAATTGTTAAGCCGTACATGAGCAGCCCGCCGGGCGACAGCATGGGCTCTGTTGTCGGGGAGAGACAGAGACCGGGAGCTGCCGCCCACTGGTGGGCTGTTGCCGCGTTCCTCGATTTTCAATCACGGACAGGTGCGCGTTACATCGCACGCCGTGAGACGGTTGTTGTTGTAATCATCCAGCCACGTGGCCAGACAGTTCGCGAGTGCCGCTTGCGCCGGATTCATCTTCTTCAGGTATGAACCGGTCCCGTTGAAACCAACCGCGTACAGCAGGTTCTGAGCCTGAGTGATCGCCGTCACTACCGGCGGACAAATTCCCGCACCAGCCTGCACATTCAGCTTCGCGGCCAGAAGTTGCGCAGCGAGATTGAACGCCGGATCGCTTGCCATCTTCTTGCCCCTTGTTCCGATCTCGCGCTTGTCGAGTAACGGCACGGCTTCAAGGCAGGTGTTATCTACGTACAGTTTGCCGATGAACACACCGCGCGTGGTTTGCCCCGCGGCAATCGGGAAACTCATGAGCGTCGTGCCGAGCGTGTCGGCCTGGCTGCCGCCTGTGCACGCGCCGCTCCAGTTTTTCCAGAAGCCGATCGTCAACGCGCGGCCTCCGGGCGGTGGCGTGTTATCGACTGTGAAGGTCTTTGTTTCACCCGGCGTCACGGTGAAGTCAACGCAGACAATGCTGTTGTCGACATTGGGATTCACCGCCACACCATCGGGCGGCATGAAGCTGTTCGGGACAAACGTTCCGAGTGTGCTCAGCCAACCCGGCATGATGACCTCGCACATCTGGTACGTCTGCCCCGGAACCAACTTCGTGTTGAAGTTGAGAATGCCGCCGTTGCCGGCGTTCGCAACTCCACTCTCGAGAGTTGTTCCAATCTCCGTCATCGATGCGCCTTGCCTGATCTGGAACGTGAATGCGTGAGTTCCGCTCGGCGGCGCGCCGTTGACCGTTTTGATTACCTGGCCCATACCGCGCTGCGTGTTGGTGAACACGCACTTGACGGTTTCGCCGGGTTCGAGCCTGAACGTTGCAGTGCGCGACGGGACGTCGCCGGTGCTGTTCATGTCGTCGCAGACGATTGACGTCAGGTCGAAGTTTGGAGCCGGACTGTTTTCTGTCGACGTGTAATTTCCGGGCACGAGATTGCTGACCGCGATCATGCCGCCGTCGCTGATGGTTCCCGCTGCTGTACCGGTGAAGGTGAAACTGCCGCTCGCGCCATCGGGATTCGTTTGTTTCTCGACGATGAGGTTGGCTCGTTTCCGGTTAGTGAAGGTGCAGGTGACGGTTTCACCGGCGTCGAGTTCGATCGTACCCGGCGCTTCGGTATCCATGATGCTGCTGACGCACGTCGCGCTCGTCAGATCCCATCCCGAAGGAACAGTCTCGCTGACGGAGTAACTGCCGGGCACGAGTGTTTGATCGTTCGGCATGGCTGCGTCAGTGAGACTGAAGTCAGCATAGCTACCGCCATTCGCGTCGAAGCTGAAGCTTTGCGGATCACCGCTTGGGTTTGTGACCTTGTCGACGATGATGTGACCGCGTTTCGTGTTGGTGAAGGTGCAGGTCACGGTTTCGCCAGCGTCGAGTTCGATCGCGCCCGGTGCTTCGGTATCCATGATGCTGCTGACGCAGGTTGAACTCGTCAGATCCCAGCCTGCGGGAACTGTCTCGCTGACGGAGTAATTGCCGGGCACGAGTGTTTGATCGTTCGGCATGGCTGCGTCGGTGAGACTGAAGTCGGCATAGCTACCGCCGTTCGCGTCGAAGCTGAAGCTCTGCGGATCACCGCTTGGGTTTGTGACCTTGTCGACGAGGATGTGACCACGTTTCGTGTTTGTGAACGTGCAGGTCACGGTTTCGCCAGCGTCGAGTTCGATCGTACCAGGCGCTTCGGTGTCCATGATGCTGCTGACGCAGGTTGAACTCGTCAGATCCCAGCCTGCGGGAACTGTCTCGCTGACGGAGTAATTGCCGGGCACGAGTGTTTGATCGTTCGGCATGGCGGCGTCAGTGAGACTGAAGTCGGCATAGCTACCGCCATTCGCGTCGAAGTTGAAGCTTTGCGGATCACCGCTGGGATTTGTGACCTTGTCGACGATGATGTGACCGCGCTTCGTGTTCGTGAACGTGCAGGTCACGGTTTCACCGGGATCGAGTTCGATCGCGCCCGGTGCTTCGGTATCCATGATGCTGCTGACGCAGGTTGAACTCGTCAGGTCCCAACCAGACGGAACTGTTTCGCTGACCGAGTAATTGCCGGGCACGAGTGTTTGATCGTTCGGCATGGCTGCGTCGGTGAGACTGAAATCAACATAGCCCGTACCGCCGGCGTCGAAGTTGAAGCTCTGAGGATCGCCACTCGGATTCGTGACCTTGTCGACGATGATGTGACCACGTTTCGTGTTGGTGAAGGTGCAGGTGACGGTTTCACCGGGATCGAGCTCGATCGCGCCCGGTGCTTCGGTATCCATGATGCTGCTGACGCAGGTTGAACTCGTCAGATCCCAACCAGACGGAACTGTCTCGCTGACGGAGTAATTGCCGGGCACGAGTGTTTGATCGTTCGGCATGGCGGCGTCGGTGAGACTGAAGTCAGCATAGCTGCCGCCGTTGGCGTCGAAGCTGAAGCTTTGCGGATCACCGCTCGGGTTTGTGACCTTGTCGACGATGATGTGACCGCGCTTCGTGTTGGTGAAGGTGCAGGTGACGGTTTCACCGGGATCGAGTTCGATCGCGCCCGGTGCTTCGGTGTCCATGATGCTGCTGACGCAGGTTGAACTCGTCAGATCCCATCCCGAGGGAACAGTCTCGCTGACGGAGTAGTTGCCGGGGACGAGTGTTTGATCGTTCGGCATGGCGGCGTCAGTGAGATTGAAGTCAGCATAGCTGCCGCCATTCGCGTCGAAGCTGAAGCTTTGCGGATCACCGCTTGGGTTTGTGACTTTGTCGACGATGATGTGACCACGCTTCGTGTTTGTAAACGTGCAGGTCACAGTCTCACCAGCGTCGAGCTCGATCGCGCCCGGTGCTTCGGTGTCCATGATGCTGCTGACGCAGGTTGAACTCGTCAGGTCCCAACCAGACGGAACTGTTTCGCTAACCGAGTAGTTGCCCGGCACGAGTGTTTGATCGTTCGGCATGGCAGCGTCGGTGAGACTGAAATCGGCATAGCTACCGCCATTCGCGTCGAAACTGAAGCTTTGCGGATCGCCACTCGGATTCGTAACCTTGTCGACGATGATGTGACCGCGTTTCGTGTTGGTGAACGTGCATGTCACGGTTTCGCCAGCGTCGAGCTCGATCGCGCCCGGTGCTTCGGTATCCATGATGCTGCTGACGCAGGTTGAGCTCGTCAGGTCCCAACCAGACGGAACTGTTTCGCTAACCGAATAGTTACCCGGCGCGAGTGTCTGATCGTTCGCCGCTGCAGCATCAGTGAGACTGAAGTCGACATAACCCGTACCGCTAGCGTCGAAGTTGAAACTCTGCGGATCGCCACTCGGGTTCGTAACCTTATCGACGATGATGTGACCGCGCTTCGTATTCGTGAACGTACACGTCACAGTCTCACCCGCCGCGAGGTTGATCGAACTCGGATCCTCCGCCGCATGGCCCAAACTCGACGTACACGTCGCTGTCGTAACGTAATCGGCATTCGCGGTTTCGCTGACCGAGTAAGTACCCGGCATCAACACCTGCCCGCTATCGTTCGGCGCTGAGGCGTCGGTCAAGCTAAACCCACTTCCGTAGGTTGACGTGAAATTGAAGCTCGTCGGATCACCGCTTGGGTTCGTCACCTTATCCACGAGGATCCGCCCGCGCGTTTGTGTGAAGTCTTCGGTGTTCACGAACGTGCAGGTGATGAACTGGCCTTCCTTCGGCGTGAAGTTAACGGTGCGCGTCATCAGGTTGGTGCTGAACGTGCCGACACCCAAACCGCCGTCGACCTGCACGCATGAAAGTGCCGTCAAATTAAACTGAGGCGCCGCGGCGCTCGGATCTGACTCCGTCACAGTGCGCGCAGTCGTATCGGTGAGGTTGAACATCGTGCTCGCCGCAGTCATACCGTTCGTGGGCGTGAGTGAAAACGGACCGAGATTGTTTCCGGTCGTCGTGTAGTTGAACTGCTTGACCTGCGCGTCATCGGGATTCGTCTCTTTAACGATCGTGAGCTGAATCGGGAAGAACACGGCGTCTGCAGAAAGCTGGTGGTCCTGTTGGCCCACGTTACAGATCTCGCCCTGGCCCGAACAGGTCATGCCCGTCAGACGCATGTGATACGGAGAGCCCGTAATCGCGATCGCCGAATTCGCTGCGCCCCAGTCGAGACGCGTCGAGATGTGTCCGCCCCATGCGATCACTGCGATCGCAGCGGTCGCGTTGAACTGGACCGTAATCGAGGTCGAGCTGTTGCCCGCGTAGGTACCGTCAAGCGTGTATGGGTTTCCGGGATTCACAATCGAGAACGTGTTGCCGTTGTAGAGTGTGAAGAGGCCGGCGATTTGCGAGATGTCGTCAATGGTCCCGGGCGTACCGTCCTGTCCCGCAGTGACGTTCGGATCCGTCGGGATCGGCGTCGTCACAAACGTCAGCGGGTCGCAGATGCTCACAATCGCGTTGCCCTGTTTGCGAGTACACGGATTGTTGCCGGGTTTTGGTTCCGTGCGGTCGAAGCTGGTCAGGTAATCGAACGCGTGATCGCCGCCCTGCGTCGTGTCGTATTCGATCGCCAGCGTATAGGTGTTGCCGGGGATCAGGTTTTCAAGGATGGTTCGATACGGAACCGACTGGCCTTCCAGGTAATGAGACTTGCTGGAGTTGAGGTTGCCGTTTTCCCATGCATCACCCGTGCAGAAGACGGGCGCGTTTGCTGGTCCATTCGCACATGTATCGAGATTTGCGGAGCCGTCAGTGAACGTGACTTCAGCTACGAGTCCGGAACTGTTTCCCCTCGCAATCAGCAAAAACGCACTGCCCGCTGAGTCATCGGGATCGACAAACCACGTCGTATCAAAATTCCCAAAGTTATCGGCAATGACGTTCCACGGTTCGTGTCCGCCGCCGTCGTTTGCCGTCCCGTCTGTATGGACCACCTGGAGCGTTATGATTTCATTGGGCCAGAATCCGGCTCCGGATATAAGCGCAGTCTCGCCGGGGAAGTAATTAGGTTTGTCTGTGAATACGATCGGCTCGACCGTCATCGCGAGATTCAACAACCGCTCGACCGGATGCACCGGTGCCTGCACGAAATTCACGCGCTTGACAGAATTCGGCTGGGCCAACGGTCGATGCATCTGGACCATGGTTTTGAAAATTGCCGGGGCCTTGGCGGTGGCGTTGTAGCCGAGCAGAACCGCGAGACCAAAAACAATTGGAACGATCAGGGCGATACGCCAGGTTGAACCAATTACACGAACGCTGGGGAAACTACTACCGCGATGTGAGTTAAGGGATTGCATTGTGGGAGCTCCTTATAAAAATCGCGTTCAAATGCGACTTACATAAAAAAGATCAATGGCGAATGTGCCAGGAATTCAATTAGGAGCGGACCTGGTTTTCCGCTGCCGGCGACGCTAAAGCGGGATGGGAAAAAGCGTCGAGGGGTTTCTATTTACACACTATCCGA
Source organism: Pyrinomonadaceae bacterium (assembly GCA_035761985.1). Taxonomy (GTDB): domain Bacteria; phylum Acidobacteriota; class Blastocatellia; order Pyrinomonadales; family Pyrinomonadaceae; genus PSRF01. Next base: position 8,909 of record DASTQB010000051.1, on the reverse strand, counting down.
CTACAAAAACTGGTAATCACTAATCGCGATCGCTACGCCATAGCTTTCGTCGGTTTGCGGCTCAATGCGTAACACTTTGCCGCGGATTGCTGCAGTCGCTCTACCGTGCGGACCATCCAAAAGATGCACCACCAAACCCACGTCGGAAGCCGATTTCATCTGGCACGGTATCCTGAGATAGACACCGGCAGAACTGATGTTTTCAATCGCGCAATCGACTCCGAAGGCTTCATGTTCGATATCGACGCCCCAAACTCGCGCGGGGAGTCGATGGGTAAACCGGTTCCTGGTGCGACGTTCGTCTGCCTCGAGTGATGGGCCCAAAAACGGTGCTTGCGTGCACCGTAGATGATTTTCCAAAGCGTCAATCGATCGCTGCCCGTTAACCTGCGTCACTCTGAGGCCCAGTTACTTTCCCGTTTTTACGCACTTCGATATCTGGATGATATTTTCATTGCAAACTTCTTGCATCGGAGGATTGTCTAAAAAACTTTAGCAGGATTGCACAGTTTTTCGCGCGTGGAGAGTAGCAGAAATATGCCAGATCATAGGCGTTTTGCCGCAGAGTGAACAGATGGACTGTTATTCGGGCATTTTGGCGAGCTTGTGAGCGAAGGCGTAGACGACGAGTTCGAGGCGATCCGAGACGCCGAGTTTGGAATAGATCGAACTGAGGTGGTGTGTAACCGTCGTCGGACTGATGAAGAGACGCTCTGCGATCTGACGGTTCTTGAGTCCTTCGGCAATCAACGCGATCACCTGTCGTTCACGGTCGGTGAGTGAGGAGATCTTTTTCTTCTCGGGATCGAGTGTCTCTTTGTGCTGGCTCGACATCTGCCACAGCAGGTTTCCGAGTGTGAGACGATCAAGCCATGCCTCACCTTTGTAAACTTTCTCCACCGCTTTCAACAGCAGGTCGGCGGCGTCTTCTTTCAGCACCACTCCCATCGCGCCGAGTTGCGCTGCCTTCTGATGAATTTCGGAATCACGCAAGCCCGTCAACACGAGGACGCGCGCGGTCTTCGATGCTTCCCGCAGTTGAGGAATAAACGAAAGCGCGCTGTAGCCGCCGAGCTCCAGATCGAGAATGATGAGATCGGCAGGTTCGCGTGCGATGACGTCGATCGCCTCGGGACGCGTGCTTGCCATCGCGACCACTTTGATCCCTGGATGATTGTCGAGCAGCATGCGGAGTCCTTCGCGCACGACGAGCTGATCATCGACTATGACCACCCGTATTTTTTGCAGCGCCGGTTCCATGGCGGCATTGTGGTAGCCGAACTGCGAAAGAAACAATGGAGGTCTTTGCCCATTTTCACGGCAGGTTTTTGGGAGGGCCAGCGGCATGATCCTGCCATGAACTCAAAAAAACCGACAAAAACAGCAAGATCCGCCAATCGATTGTAGGGGTGGCCCTCACGTGGCCACCCCAGTTCTGACTCAATTATTGGAAGAGGAGTTCAATGCTGGGTGGCCACGGAGGCCACCCAACAGTTTAGTTCAACTACTTCGGCATCTTTGCGAGGCCGTGCCGGAAGGCGTAGATGATGAGTTCGAGCCGGTCAGAGACGTCGAGTTTGGAAAAGACGGAGCTGAGATGGTGGGTCACCGTCGTTTCGCTGATGAACAATCTTTCGCCCACTTGCTTGTTCTTAAGACCTTCGCCGATGAGTGCAATCACTTCGCGCTCGCGATCAGTCAGCGATTCGATCTTCATGACTTCAGGATCGACGATCGCGGGTTTATTCATTTCCTGGATCATGCTGCCAACCATCGATCGTTCGATCCAGACTTCACCTTCGTTCACTTTCATGATCGCTTTCAGCAACTGCTCGGCGGCATGCTCTTTCAAAACAATACCGACTGCTCCGCGGCGAATCGCACGTCGATGAGCGTCAGGATTTTGCACTCCAGTTAACACGAGCACACGAGATTCCGGACTCGCCTGGCACAACTCCGGCAAAAACGACAATCCATCTTCATCACCAAGCACCAGGTCGAGAATGATCACGTTAGGACGCGTGCTCGCCGCACGCTCGAGTGCTTCGTCCCTGTTGCCCGCCTGCGCCACGACCTGCATGCGTTGGTCGTGCTCGATCAACATGCGTAGTCCGCTGCGGATCACGACGTGATCGTCAACTATCATGATGGTGATTGGGGGGGAACTCATACAGTGCTCCAAAAATTACAAAGGTATGCCAACGCTGACGACAGTGTAATCCTTCTCGTCTACAAACACCTGCGTTTCTCCGCCGAGCAGAGCGGCGCGTTCGGCGATTGAGTGAGGCCTGAAATGACGGACCCCGTTGTCGCCGTTCGTCTGCTCCGGCTCGGCGTTGCCGCCTGCGCGCGGCCTGCTGTTTTTGATCTGAAGTAAGAGGGAAGTTTCCTTGCACGAGATCTCGACGCGCGCGTCGCGACAGAATGCATGGCGCCGGATGTTGCTCAAACCCTCGGCGACGATCTGGAAGAGTTCGGCGGCCAGACGATCGTTGACCTTGACCTTGCCGATCGCTTCGACGTCTACCTTGATCCCGGTCACCTTCGTAAAGCGTTCGGCGTAACGTTCGATCGCGGGGAGCAGCACGTCCATTCGCTCTTCACTGGCTTTGAGTCCCCAAACGAAACGGCGGAGTTGCGCGAGTTCGTGATTGGTCAACTCGAGTAACTCCTGCACGTTTTCACGAATGCCGATCGTGCCGGTTTCCAGTTTCTGGTCCAATGCTGAAAGACCGAATTGCAGGCCGAGATACGGCTGGATCACGCTGTCGTGAATGTCGTGTGCGATGCGCCGTCGTTCCTGCTCGGCGGCATCGGAAGCGAGATTATCGATGAGCCGGATGTTCTCCATCACGGGAGTTACGTGGTCCATCAACTGCAGCATGAAGTCCATATCGGAGCTATCGAAGCTGTTTGGACCATCTACTATGTAAAGACGTCCGACTGCCTGGTGACGATAGTAGACGGGAATCGACAAATATCTTTGCGCTTCGAGCATGCCGGCGAGTTTGTCGCCACTGCCGTTGGCTTCGTTGAACGTGCGGTTTTTTACGTCGAAGTGGCGCGTCTGTGAAGAACGATTTTTCTGGTAAATGACTGCGTAATCGAGAGAAGGCGCGAGGAACTGCGCTGCAGCTTCGCGGCCGATTTCCGGTGGTGCAGATCTGCTCGGGTAGATGCCGCGGGCGACGCGATACATCTGGTAACTGTCTTCATCGCCGGGTTTACCAGGCACGACGAGCACACACGCTTCGGCTTCGTAAAACGCGCGCACGCTCTCGAGGATTGCTTTGATGGTGCGATCGATTCCGAAACGCGGATTGGAAAAGATGGTTACCTCTTTGAGGAGCTTCAGACGGTTCTTGAGTTCGGTGTGATAGCCGCCCCAGCGTGCGATGATGTAGCCGAAGATCAGCAGGCCGATCGGCGCTAGTAAGAGAAGATTGAGATCGAGTGGCTTGTCGGCCGGAGCGTTCAGCACTTCCACGATCGTGTAAATCGCGGCGGAGGCGAGTGTCAGCCGCAGTCCGTCGTTGAGTCCCCAACTGAAAGACGCGACGATGATCGAGAAGAAGAAGAAATAGTAGAAGATGCTGTTTGTGTTGCTGGTGAACGCGATCAGCGGCAGGTACCAGAGCAGGTCGAGCCACGGAATGAGCCGGGACGCGACGACGGTGTTGCGGCGGACCGACAGGTGATAGACGACGAGGCCGTAGAGCGAGTAGAGAACGAGGGCGACGTACGTCGGTATAACCCAGCGTGGCGGGCGAATGGGTTCGATCAGGACGACGAGCAGCGCGGCGGTGCCAAGCACGACTCGCATTCCGGCGATCAGCCGGAGATCGATCCATTGTTCCGACAGCGGGTCCTGGGTTCGCTTTTTGGTCGAGTCGTGGTTCAAATCGTTTTGGGATCTTACTCTTCGCTTAAGCCTTCAGGTCTTTGCTTCGCTTCAGCCTTTCAGGATCTTGCTCCTGCTTCAGCCTGCGAAGCAGGCGCAAGCGTAAAGCCTGGGGCGTGAGCCCCAGGATCGCATTGAAATCTTCGTTCGGAGCCCGTGAAACGGGCGACAGCGCCTCCGCTTTCGAGCTTTCGCCCGCAAGCGGGCTCTGCCGCTAAATTTAAATTGCTGACCTGGGGCTTACGCCCCAGGCTCTACGCTTACGCCTGCTTCGCAGGCTCCGAGCGGAAGCGAACAGCACCAGCGGTTAATTAAAAGGTGCACCGCTGCGCAGGCTAAGAGCCGGAGCAAAATGGCACGTGGGTTCGCGGATTAAATAGGTCCTATACGTCCTATAGGTCCTATAAGTCCTATATTTGGATTCCTATTCGAGCCTGCTTCCGCCCCGCCGCTACGAATACGATTGGTTCAGCCTCTGCAAAATCTTCCACGCGCGCTCGGCTTCGTCGCCGAAGAGCACGACGTCGTTCTGGCGCTCATCGAGATCCAAGCCCAGGCGCGATTTCACGTCACCTTCAGCCGGTCGATAGTGAGCGCTCGTTATGTGATCGATGTGGACCATCAAACTACCGCCTTCGGGATGGGCGACTTCAATGAATTTCATTTCGTGTGCTTCCTCAAAGTGTGGAACTAAACTTAACGGCCGTAGGATCGCGGTGATCTGTTTCCGACGTGGATATGAGGTCCGGTTGCAACACCGGGAATGGGCCCGCGAAAGACCAGAAACGGGATCGACTCGGCACGCAAAAATGCTATCAGTGCGCGGCCTTCGACGCTGTCAGGATGTAGATTCACATCCATGCCGTTGCGGTGGTCCAATCCCCAACGCGTGTGCAGATCCGACTGTCCGAAGGCCGACAGCGGCAACGGCTTATCAAATTTCTCCAGGAAAAACTGCTTGATCTTCGTCGCCTCTTTAATACTCCACCTCGTTTTGGGTGCAGTTTCCGCCGCAGTAGGCGTTTCAGCGGGAGGCTTCGGATGCTCGATGCGCACTACGCGCGCGCGATCGATAAACGTCGTGACGTTGCCGCGTTTGTACCAGTAGCCGTCGGCACTTTCCGAGACCTCGTCAACGAGCAACGAATCACCACGTACGAGCACGATCGTGACGGGCTGAATCTCTTCGGCCGCAGGCTCCGTCTTCGCCGGTGTTTCCGCAGCTTTCTCCTGCGCGTAAACACACGAAACCCCGATCACCATGATCAGAACGAGGAGGAGAGGTCTAAGGGGCACGGACAACTACCTTTAACTCTTCGGCGCGAAGTACCCGACACGCGTTTGCGGGCGATAAGCCGGATTCGCCGTTTCCACACGCACACGCCGGAAACTTCCGTCGCGAGATTTATTCAGCGGCGTGAAGTACAACGCGTATTGATGTCTCAGTTCATCGGCCACTTCAGCGTAAGTCGATTCGAGTGCGTCAAAGGTGAGCGGCCTGTAGAGCCTTCCACCAGTGGCCTGTGCTAGTTGGGCCAGGTTCTCCTCGCTCTGGTCCAGGACGCGCAATCCCAGACGCAGGCGATCGATGTTTGTTTGATTAAACTTGATCGACGCCTCAGTGCCACCCAGCAACGTGTCGAGCTCCGCGCGTTTGGCTGCTCGCGAGATCTCAGTGTTTGCAACTACGTAAACGGCAACCTGCGCTCTGATCAATGCCTGCAACGCGGTTTCGAGAGTCGTCGTGCCCTGGCCGTTGTCGATACCGTCAGACAACACGATCACCGCTCGCCGCGACTTCGTCACCGGTCCAAACTGTTCTTTCGACGCGAGATACAGTGCATCGTTGAAACGCGTGAACATCCCCGGCTCGATGCGATTCAAAGCCCGCTTCAACTGAAAACGGCTCTTGGTCCAATCCTGCAACAACTCGATACGATCGTCGAACTTGATCAGGCTGACGCGATCCTCGGCGGCAAGACGCGCGGCAAAACCTTCGGCAGCACGACGAAAGTCGTCGAGGTTGTTTGCGACTGAAGACGACGCATCAACCATCAACACCACGTCGACGGGCACTTGCCGCAAAGCAAGATCGCTCAACGGTTGTGGAGAGCCATCTTCGAATACGCGAAAGTCGTTGCGCGTCAGGTCCGGAACCAGACGCCCGTTCGAGTCGCGCACAGTAACCGGAAACATCACTTCCGTTGTATCAACCGAAACAACGTCGCCGGGACTTACTTCCTGTTCAGGTTCGGGTTTTTGCTTCAGCGTCGGGACTGGAGGCGGTGGTCCCATCGTCTCGAGCGATGTTTGCGGGATGGGCGTAGCGCTTGGTTTGGGCTTCGGCTTGGACGGCGTACGTTGCTGGTTACGGCGTTGGCCGCTGGCACCAGCGAACAGGAATGCCGCACAAATTAACAATGCCAGGAAGCGATATACCTTCATACGTTTTAGTACGCGGATGACACGGATTAAAAACGCGGATTACTTGTCTTCGCCCATCGCGGCTTTCATCGCAGCGAGCACCTTGTCGCTGACGCGCCGTTTCCTCAGTTCCTCCAACTTTGCCTCCGCCAGGTCAAACTCCACCGGCGACTGCTCGATGCGGCGAATGATCGTGCCTTCTGAAAATCCCGCTTCCACCAGCTCGACTATGGAATCGTTAGTCAAACTCTTCGTCTTTTCGAGTTTCGTCGGAGCGCCAGCTCCACCGGCCTCGGTCGGTGGTCTAAGAATACGAACAGTGGCACTGCCGCTGAGTTCACTCTCACCGGATGCGGAACCATTGCCGCCACGGCTTCGATTGCTGGCTCGTGAACCGGAACTGGAGCCGAAGATGTCGGTGCTGCCATCGGAACCCCCTTTGGGTGCCCCAGTCCCACCTTTTGTACCTGACTTGTCATTGAAGAATGGATCGTCGCCCCAGGCCGATGAATCGTCGGTAGGAACTTCGTTTCCTTCCTGGCGCGCCAGCATCGCAACGATGATGTTTTCGTTGACGCCCGCTCGTTTGAGCTGGATCATTCGATCGGGGGAGAGATCGAAGTTGGGTATGCGCGAGGCGATTATCAGAACGATCGTCCTCTCTTTGAAGCCGGCTTTGACAAGTTTGATGACCTCAGCGTTGGTTAGTGGACCATCCTGTTTGGCCTGCTGTTGTCCACTCACACCGATCGCACATCCGATCAGCAAACAAAAGATAATTAATGTGGGGAAAAAAGATTTCATCGCGCACCCCCTCAGCGTTCCGGATCCGGCACGTCGTTTTCTGCACCCGGCTGCCGTCCGCTTAGTCCGTATCGTTTTCCAATCGTTCTAACGTAGTCGCGCGTCTCTCTATAGGGAGGGACGTTCCGACCGTATTTGAGCACCGCGCCCTCACCCGCATTATAGCTTGCGAGCACCAGATTAACTTTCCCGTCGAACATGTCCATCAGTTCTCGCAGGTACTTTGTGCCGCCCCTTATATTCTCCGCCGGATCGAATGGCTTGCGAACGCCGAGCCGCCGGGCCGTTCCCGGCATCAACTGCATCAATCCCATCGCCCCTTTTGGACTGACTGCGCGCGTGCGGAAACGCGACTCCTTCTCGATTACTAAAAAGACCAAATACGGGTCGATTCCGAAACGTTCGCCATTTGCCCGGATTAGCTGGTCAATTGCCGGGTTTCCGGAGGTCCAGTCCATAGTCCTGCGGCTGGGTGTCGCCGAGCCCGGGACCTCGTGCTCGATCCGGGAGATCCTGTCTTTTGCCAGAAAAATCGACATGTTGTTGCGCGTGTACCAGGCGCCGTCAGTGGCTTCCTGTACCTGGTCGACGCGAAACTTCGCGCCATCAACGAGATGAATCCAGATCGCGGTCGCGACGGCCGCCGCGGGTTGCGGCGCGACTGTTTTCGCAGTTTTCGCGGCTTCGGCAGGAGCGGGCTTCGCTTGCTCGTAGATCGGCGTAAGTGACTTGACCGGGTGCGGCAGTTGCGCAGTGACGTTGCCCTTGCGATACCAGAGTTCGTCGCCCTGTTTGAAAACGTCGTCGACCTGGAAGGTCCGGCCGTCCTGGAACGTGATGATTTTGCCGATTTCTTTTGGGGCAGGAGTCTGTTGCTGTTGCGCGCCAGCCGTGAGGGCGGACAGCGAACACAAAACGAGAACCAACGTGATCTGTTTCAACTGTCCGCACATTTTTCTTACTACTCGATCCGTTTCTAACCGCGTACTCCGTGGCCAAACCGCATTGCCTCGGGCGCGAAGCCGTGCGACGTGCCGAAGTAATTTCCCCACGCGAGATCGACCAACTCGGTCGTCAGTCTCATTTCGCGTCCTTCGAAGAGACAGATATCGTTGACCTTGTTCAGCAGGTCACGCGGTTCGCATCCCTTCATCACACGCCGCTCATCCTCGTAACGCTTGAGGATGTGGTTTAAGCAGGTATCGTCGATCGCAACGCCGCGCACCTTCGCCGTGCGTCTGAAGATTTCTGAGAACGCAGCCGGTGTTGGTGGTTCGACGCGCGCCCGGTAGCCCATGCGTCGCAAGAACGCTTCGTCTACCAGGTCTCGTTCGTCAAGGTTCGTGGAGAAGACCACGAGTTGTTCGAAGGGCACTTCGATCTTCTTGCCGCTATGCAGCGTCAGGAAGTCGACACGCCGTTCGAGCGGCAGGATCCAGCGGTTGAGCAGATCCTGCGGCGACACGCGCTGGCGCCCGAAGTCGTCGATGACCAGTGTGCCACCGTTTGACTTCACCTGAAAAGGGGCTTCGTAGAATTTCGCCGAGGGGGACCACGTAAGGTCCGTATTATCGAGCGTTAATTCTCCACCGACGATGATCAGCGGTCTTTCGATCTCGATCCAGCGTCGATCATGTTCGATCACCGACGTTCTTTCGGGAACGGGCCGGTGACAGTGTGCGTCGAACACGCGGATGATGTTGCCATCGATTTCGACCGCGTAGGGAATCCAGATCGAACCAAACAATGCCTGGTTCATGCGCTCGGAAACGGCAGTCTT
>DASTQB010000050.1:0-28334 GCA_035761985.1 Pyrinomonadaceae bacterium | reverse complement strand
AACTCTCGTGCGGACAAGGACCCGACGGGAAAGAGCTTCGAGTCGATTCGCGACGTGGGAACCGACGCTGTGATTGAAGGCCAGGTTCAAAAGCACGCAGAAAGGTTTCGCATTTCGGTTCGCTTGGTTAGAACTTCAGATGGGGTCGCGCTGTGGGCCGATCAGGTTGAGACCGGTTTCACTGACGACCTCTCCATCGAGGACCGAGTTTCAGCCCTCGTGGCCGAAGCCGTACTCACCCGAACGGCCGATTAAGTTTACTGACGAATCATGTCCAATCCTGTAAATCCTGTAAAAACGCCCTACTCGAAGGCATGCTTCACAGGATTAACATGATTATCAGGATTGACATGATTTCCGTGCAAAGCCACTTACTACGAAAGAAGCTACATTTCCTTTACGCTGCGCGTTGACTCGGATCAAAGGAGCAGGACCAATGACTCCAGATCAGAACATGAGCACTAAGTTTCGGGCCGCGTTGAGAAACGAATTAGCCATCTGGATTCAGAAAGGTTTCGTCACCGACGAGGCTGCAAAGCAACTCTCCAGCGCGTACGAACTCGATAATCTCAGGCACGAGTCAACGCGCTTGTTGTCGGCAGTCATCTTTACTATCGGCGGTCTATTACTTGGCGGCGGCTTGATTAGTTTTGTGGCCGCAAATTGGGAACTTATTCCAACGCCCATCAAACTGGCTCTGCTGTTCTCAGCACTCCTGGGTCTTCACACCGCCGGCTTCTGGCTCTGGCACTCAAAGAACTGGAGGCGACTAGGTCACGCTTTAATCTTCACCGGCTGTTTAGTGTTTGGCGCAAACATAGGTCTGATTGCGCAGATCTTTCACATCAGCAGCAACTGGTACGGCGGATTTGGCGCCTGGGCCTTAGGGTCGCTGGTGATGGCCTGGGCCGTCCGTAGCTGGATCATTGGTGTACTTGCGCTCGCCACTTCATTTATTTGGTTCATCGGCTTTCAGAGTGACCACGCACAGTCACCGACGGCTTATCCGCTCATCCTCGGTATTGCTGTACTTCCCCTCGCATGGATTATTCGCTCTCGTGTGTTATACGCAGGCACATTACTTGTAATCATGGTCGCCGCTTGTGTTTTGGCCGGCTACCATGGAAGCGCTGCACAACTGCTGTTCACGATGGCTGCAGCCGGTACGTTTATGTGGACGCTTGGTGAACTCCATCGCACGTCAGAACAGCGGATGGAATTCGCAAACATAACCGGCGGGTTAGGGTTGGGACTGTTGGCTTTTGCAGCGTACGTTTGGTCATTCCACTCTCTATGGAGCCAATTTAAATTCGGACCGATCCGGTCGTGGTGGGCATTCGTATTTTTCTCACTCTCAATCGCCTGCTCATTGTTGATGTGGGGAAGAGCTAGACAAACCCAACGATTACTCACGGCCGGGGTGTTGCTGGCCGGCGGAATCCTCTGCGCAAATTCTTTACTGTCGGCAGCCGCCGCAAACGAAAGCAATGGAGAATTTCTCTTCACGTTGACCACGAACATGGCGGCTTTGATCCTGGCCGCGATCATTATCGGGGTTGGTTTAGTTGACGAACGTCGCCTCGCTTTTTGGTTAGGCTCTCTGTACCTGGTCCTGCTGGTTCTGTCGCGTTTCCTTGAGTATGAGACCTCGCTGCTGGTCAAGTCTGCCGCTTTCCTTGCCTGCGGCGTAACGGTCATCATCGCGGGCATAAGTTACGAAAACTATTTGCGCCGCAAAGCTCGTGGTATCGAATCCGGCACAGGAGGGAGTGGGCATGAGTAAGCGCGCCTCTTTAGTTGCTTTCATAGTTGCAGTGATCATCCAAATATTAATTCTGGTTGCTGTGCCTGCTCGTAAAGTCTTCACGAGGGTGACGGGAAAGACGGTGGTCCTCAAGGTCCAACCCGTGGACCCTTACAGCATTCTGAGTGGTTACTATGCCACCCTTGGTTTTGATATCAGCCGCGTTGACGCTTTCCAGAATGCCCGAGCAATGCTTCAGGAGTACTCGGAGGGAGATTGGGTCTATGCAATAGTTGAACAGGGCGACGATGGAACATGGAAACCGATATCGCTGGAGCGTGAACTGCCTGCTAACCTGCCGCACAATCGCGCGGCTCTACTGGGTCGAATCAATCGCGGCGCGATCAGATACGGGATAGAAGAGTTCTATATCCCGGAAGCACAACGCGTTCGCATCGCTGACGACTTGAGCAGGAATGTTGATAAGGCGCGCGTCGATGTGAAAGTTGATAGTGCTGGCCATGCCGCTCTCGAGCGACTGAGAATCGAAGACCGGGTTTACGAATAACGGCCACGGCCCACGCTAAGTCCACAGATAAACACAGATCGGAAAAACCGATTAGAAACAATCGCAACCCAGGCCCGACAGTCCTTGCTCATGGTGCGATGAATGGCTTGCCGTGTGTGAAGTCGTCGCAGGTTTCGCGGAAGGACTTCGTCTGTATCCGCCGTAATGCTTCACCGGTGACCAGTCAGGACTTACCGGCAACTCCGGTGGACTGAGTTTTGCAAACGGGCCCGCGCCATACACGATCTTCCCGTCGACAATCGTCAACACTGATTCGAGGTTCTTGATCTCCGCTTCCGGCACAGAGAAGTAATCGGCCGAAAGCACCGCGAGGTCGGCAAACTGTCCTGGCGCTATGGCGCCCTTCTTCCCGTCTTCAGAGGAGAACCAACTGCTACCGGTCGTGTAAAGCCGGAGCGCTTCTGATCGATCCAGACGGTTCGCCTTCGGATAAAGATTCAGACCGCCGATAGTGTTGCCTGTGATCAGCCAATGCAGCGCTAAGAAAGGGTTATAACTCGAGACGCGCGTGCCGTCTGTGCCGCCGCCCACCGGACCGCCCATCTCGAGCATGCGTCTGATTGGCGGCGTGCGTGCTGCTTGCTGTTTGCCGTAACGGTTAACAAAGTGCTCGCCTTGAAACGACAGTCGATTCTGGATCGCGATACCGCCGCCGAGTTTCCTGACCCGTTCGATGTTGCGATCGGAGATCGTCTCGCAGTGGTCCAGAAACCAGTGCAAACCCCGAAACGGCACTTCACGGTTCACTCGCTCGTAGACGTCCAACACACGCGTAATCGTCTCGTCATACGTCGCATGAATTCGGAAGGGCCAACGACTTACCGCGAGGTGCCGGACAACTGCCTCGAGATCTGATTCCATCACGGGAGGCATGCCGGGGCGCGGTTGCAGGAAATCTTCGAAGTCCGCCGCCGAATAAACGAGCATTTCTCCGGCGCCGTTGACTCGTAAAAACTCATCACCCGCACCGGCGTTCGTCAGCCTGGTCCAACTTTGAAAATCGGCCAGTTCCTGTTTCGGTCTTTGAGTAAACAGGTTATATGCGAATCGCACCGTCAATTCGCGGCGTTTGTGAAGTTCATTCACGACTGCATAATCGTCGGGATAACTTTGAAAACCGCCGCCCGCATCTATCACACTCGTGATACCAAATCGATTCAACTCGCGCATGAATAAACGCGTCGAGTTCAATTGATCCTGATGCGAAAGCTTTGGTCCCATCGCCAGGGTCGAGTAGAGAATAGTTGCGTTAGGTCTGGCGACGAGCAATCCGGTTGGATTGCCGTAGCGATCGCGTTCTATCTCGCCGCCCGGCGGAGCCGGCGTGTCTTTCGTGTAACCAACCGCGCGCAACGCAGCTCGATTCAAGAGGGCGCGATCGTACAGGTGCAGGATAAAAACAGGAGTGTCCGGCGCTGCTGCATTGATCTCCTCGAGCGTGGGCATGCGACGCTCAGCAAACTGAAATTCCGTCCAGCCACCAACTACTCGCACCCACTGCGGCGGCGGCGTGCGTAACGCTTGCTCCTTCAACATACGCAGCGCATCCGCAAGAGAAGGCACGCCATCCCAACGCAATTCGAGGTTGTAGTAGAGGCCGCCGCGGATCGGATGCATGTGAGAATCGTTAAGACCGGGAATGACGGTGGAGCGTTGCAAGTCGATCACAGTTGTCGATGGACCACGGAATCTCATTGCCTCATCAGCGGTGCCGGCAGCCACAAAACGACCTTCACGAATTGCTACTGCAGGTACCAGCGGTTTCGATCTCTCGAGCGTATGGAAGCGGCCGTTCGTTAAGATCAGGTCGGCAGAGTCTGAATACAACCGGCCCAGGCCGGTCATACTCAGCACTCCGCCAACGCCGGCCGCGCCAGCCAGCTTCAGAAAATCTCGACGCGTTTGCAGGAAGCTCATCGTGTCAAACCTCATTGCTGAACTGCACGCGTCTACGGCTTCTGTTTAACCGCTTCCTGCGCCTTCTGATAACTCTCGATGACCGCACCATAGTTGGGCGCGACGATCACATAAAGCTTCGCTAGTTCAGCGGCCTCAGGCCGGTTCCACGTTCGGTGTATTTCACACAGCACCGCATTCGCGGTGGTCGGAATCACGCCGGCTTGTGCAAAGCGCGCGAGAGTGGTTCTGGATACAAGTTCGCTGGGATCGCCTGAAGCATCAGTTACGGCATAGACCTTATAACCGGCGGCCTTTGCGTCGAGCGCCGGAAACATCACACAGACGCTGGTCCAAACACCCGCCATGATCAGCGTTTTTCTACCTGTGGCTTTTACTGTGTTGACGAAATCGGGGTTGTCCCACGCGTTCACCTCGCCTTTGCGCGGAACGTACACCGCGTGTGGCGCAAACTGCTGGATCTCCGGCATCAATGGGCCGTTTGGTCCATTCGGCTCCGACGCGCTTGTAATCACCGGGATCTTCAACAACGTAGCCAGCTTCGCCAGCATCATTGTGTTGGCTCTCAATTCATGCACGCTTATGTCTTTAACGGTTTGAAAGAGGCCCGCCTGGTGGTCCAACAGCACTATGACCGTATCGGACGGATCGATTAATGCCTCTCCTCCGCCGGTACTCAACACGCTGGACGGCCGCGACCTTTGTGTCTGATTCGACTGACCGGTGGTGTTCTGTTGAAACCAGAAAAGAGTCACGACTGACAGGATCCCGAGAATCAAAAATACTTTGCTTTTATTGAACATTGATTTGTCTCCGCTGTTGATGCACCTAATCCAGTTTCGCAAGATTTTGCGCCCTTTGGTGTTCTTGCGTAACCCTCAATGGTGCGAGCGGAAACTAACTCGATAGAGTTATGCCTATCCTGCTCCATCGACCAGTAAACCAGCTTGACGGTGTGGTGTGAGGTTTGTAGATGGTTGTGAGCTTTTTTCGATAACAGGCGGCAGCAGTAACAACACCAGGGCCGCCAAAGATCACACCAGTCGAGGGTCCGATCGGATCATAAAACAGTGTCGAAGTGGCAACTTGCGTTGAGAGGTCTTATTCTAATAGCCGTGCTGACTAATTCAGAATCACCCGAGCGCGAGAAATTTGTTTATGCCTGCTCGATACGATTGCACCCAGATCAAACAATTTGCACAGTCGGTTATCACAGACGGGTTCTGTGTTCTACCTCAACATTTTTCAACAGAGACGCTCGACCAATGGCGTCAAAGCTTTCTCCCTCTACTCGAGAGACACATCGAGCGTGAGGGACACCTCCGCAACCGCGGCCCTTCGCGATACTACGTCACACTTCCCTTCACTGATCCGTTCGCCGATGCCTCGATCTACGAGGATGACGATGTGCTCGCAGTCGTAGAGGAGCTGGTCGGTGCAGACGCAGTGATGTGCCAGCTTGCGACGGACACACCGCTGCTCGGATCAACGACGCAGGAGATCCATCGCGACGCGCCGCCGCTCTTTCCCGAAACGGGACACGAAACTCCGCCCTTTCAACTCGCGGTAAACTTCCCGCTTGTGGAGGTGACGACGAAGAACGGTCCGTTCGAGGTCGCTCGTCGGACGCACATGATGTCAAAGGAAGAGGGACTGCGGAGACTTGAGAGCGGTGAGGTTAGGCTGGAACCAATTACGATGAGACTAGGTGATGTGATGATTCGCGATGTTCGCGGACTTCATCGTGGGACTCCGAACAACACAGCGGAGCCGCGGCCGATGGTTGTGATCGGTTATTCGCGACGATGGCTTTTCCGTCCTGAGGTTTCGATTCAGATCCCGCGCGCGACGTTTGAAAGTCTTTCAGAACGTGCACGGCAGCTGCTGCGATTCAACCCGATCGTGGAATCGAGGGACGACGTTCCGGAGATGGAACGTTACCAATCGTTCGCGTACTAAGGTCTTTCTCCAAAAACAAGCCACGGATAACACAGATAAAATCCGCGGATTCGATCCGTGTTATCCGTGGCTAAAATTATTTACCGGCTACGACGGCCAGCTCCAACTCTTCCTCGGCAAGTTCATCGACGGTGCCGGCCGGCCTGATGAAACCACGCTCAATCAAATACATCACTATCCGTTCCGCGTTCTCCTCCGCTGAACGGTTGACTGTATCAAGCGTGATCTCAGGGTTGTGCGGTGGCTCGTAGGGATCGTCGATACCCGTGAACCCCTTCAGTTGACCTTCTCGCGCGAGTGCATACATGCCCTTCGGATCGCGATCCTCGCAAACGTTCAGTGGCGTGGCGACGAAGATTTCACAAAAACGATCGCTGCCGATCATCGCCCTGCATTCATTGCGCGTTGCTTCATATGGACTAATCGCAGCACAGATCACTCCGCCTCCGTGTCGCACAACCTCCGACGCGACGTAACCGATCCGGCGGATGTTGGTCTCGCGATCTTCCTTGCTAAAACCAAGTCCCTTGGAAAGGTGTGTGCGGATCACGTCGCCATCGAGCACCGTCACCTGGCGGCCATGCTCCAGCAGCATGATCGTCAGTATGTCAGCCGTAGTCGACTTGCCCGAACCACTCAGGCCTGTGAACCAGAGACAAAAACCTTGTCGATGTCGCGGCGGATGAGCAGTGCTAAGGATTGATGCGACCTCAGGACGTGTAAACCAGCCAGGCAGTGAACGCCCGCGCTGCAGAAAGTCTTCTCTCACCTGCGTGCCTGAGATCGACGCGGTGCGATGTCCCTGTTTGACGAGCGACAATTCCTCGTAACGTCTCTCGTCGGCGAGGTAAACCATCTCCGAGAAGAACAGCGGCTGCACTCCAAGCTCGTCCGCATGTTCATTCATCAACTGCTGCGCGTCGTATGGACCATAGAACGGCTTGTTATTCGAATCGACGCCGGGACTCGCATGGTCCCTGCCGACGATGAAGTAGTTAGCACCAAAATTGCGCCGGATGATCGCGTGCCATAACGCTTCACGTGGACCAGCCATGCGCATCGCAAGCGGCAACAGGGCAAGCATCATCGAACGTTTGTCGTAATATTTCTCGGCGAGAGCTTTGTACGACTGAACTCGCGTGTAGTGATCGATGTCGCCGGCCTTCGTCATACCGACGACCGGATGTAGCAGAAGAGCGCCGTTGATCTGTTCTATCGCGCGCTTCGTCATTTCTTCGTGAGCGCGATGCATGGGATTGCGTGTTTGAAACGCGACGACTCTTTCATGGCCCAACTCCGATAACCGCTCTCTCACGTCCGCGGGTGTGAGCCGCAGGCGGCGAAAGTCGTAATACTTCGGCAGCCGCACGACTTTCAGCTCACCCGAAATACAAAGTTGACCCCACCCCTGCATTTCCGTGACGAGTGGATGGCGCAGATCAGTAGTGCCATAAGCTAAGCGCGCTTCCTCGTCGCGGTCCCACTCGTAAACTTCTTCCACACGCATGATCGCCAGCAGATCGTTGTGCTCATCTGCCAGAGCGATCTCGGCGCCCTCGGCGATGTTTGGGTTGGGTGCAACTGGCAAGGTGATGGGTATGGGGAAAAGCGTGCCGTCACTGAGGCGCATGTCGCGAAGCACACTCAGGTAATCTTCTTTACCCATAAACTTCTTGAGGGGTGAAAACGCGCCGGTCGCAAGCAGCTCGAGGTCGCAAAGATTTCGTTGCGTCAACTGAATACGAGGCAGGAGCGCAGCGCGGGCGATGATGCTTTCGCGTTCAGCGGCAGGTACTAACAGGTCCACCAACTCGCCGCCGTAAGGTTCAATCAGATTGGAAAGTTTCATAGGGGTTCTCATTTTAGTCGTAAAGGGGTTATTCCGCAGAGGGGTTTTGTACAAAGACACTTCGCCTGCTATCGCAGGTTAAGAATCAGAAGTTACTGCCTGTGCTATCGCCGAACTGACGTTACCGCATTAAAACTCTATGACGACGCCGGCTGAGGGTAGGATCGGAAGCACTCGATCGAGTTGGCCGAATACGCGGCCGTCGAATCCAAAGCCGTCAAAACCTGCGTACCGGCGGTTGTTGCTGTTGGTGACATTTATGACTTCCCCGTTGAGGGTGAGTTTCCATTTCTCAAACAGGAATGCTTTGTTGACTCTGAGGTCGAGCCGATTGTAGGAGGGTAGTCGCGTGGTGTTCCGTACGTTTGTGAGGAAGTAGCCTGTGCCCACCTGCCTGTAAAATCCCGGCACCGGCTGCCCGCTTCCGTAGCGCCACGCGCTACTGAAGTTCCACGTTTCATTGAAGCGATAACTGCCGTACACATTCACAGTGTGTCGCTGGTCCGTGTCGCTGACGAACGTCAAACCTGTCAGCTCATCTGTGAGTTTCGTGCGCGAATACGCATACGAGACCCAGCCTGAAAACTTGTTTGCACTCCGGCGTTGCAAGGTCAACTCAATTCCACGCGCATGCCCGTGAAGTGAATTTTGAAATGGAAACTCCGTGAACGTCGGAACATTTCCAACCATCCTGGGCTCGGAAAGACTGAAGAAAAGCTCCTCGTCTTCACGGTCGTATACTTCAACCAGCAAACGCATCCTGTCGCCAAAGCGCCGTTCAACGCTCGCCGTGTAATGAGTGGAGCTTTCAGACTTTAAGTTCGGATTTCCAAGACGCCCGAACATCAGTTCAAAGTCCGGGAACTGATTGAATCGACCGGCCGCTGCCCTGACTTTCCAGTCTGCATCGATGGACCACACCATCGATCCGCGCGGCGAAAACAACGTCTCACCGGTCGCACTGCTGTGTTCGAGACGTCCGCCACCGGTGAGACTCAAGCCGAGTCGTTCGCTGGTCCATGTGTCCTGCACGTAATACGACTGTTCGGTGCCGTCTTCATCGAAGCTGCCGGCATTCCGCAGCGTGCCGGAGACGAAGTCGAAAAACTGGTTGAAGCTCTCGACACTGATCGAGCGGATGTACAGACCTGTTTCGAGTCGATGTGAGCGTCTGCTCAAGCTCAGATCGCTGCGCACTCCGTATTGCCTGCGCTCACCGTCGACTAACGTGGTGTCGTCGCGGTTGATGTTGTTGAAGTTTGTCCCGATTAGAAAGAACCGTGTCTGCCAGAAAGTCTGCCCGTTTGGGGTGTAGTTCCAGTGAGCATTGAAAAGATGGTTTCGGGATTCGCCGTGCAGGACGTTGTTCAATCCAAGCTCGTTTCGATCGCGATTGCGGTCGAAATCAAACGCTCCGACGATGAGTGCTGCGCCGATCTGGCTGCGGTCCGTCACATCGAAAAGCACTTTTCCGTGACCATCTGAAAAGTTAAGTATCGGCGGATCATTTCCGAAGCCTTCCTGATCGCTGATTCGTCTGACCAGGTACCCAACGTAGCTCTTGCGTCCGGCCACCAGATAAGATCCGCGGCCGTTCGCGAATGGACCATCCACCACTCCCGACAACGCGCTCAGGCTCGCGGATATACGCCCGGCTGGCTTTACGCGATTACCATCACGGGTCTCGATGTCGAGTATCCCTCCACTGCGATCGCCATACTTCATAGGGAAGGCGCCGCTCATCAACGATAGGGTGTCGACCGTGTCGGAGTTGATGACCGACAGCGAACCGGTATCTGCATATCCGCCCTGGACGGTGTGCACAAAATTCTCTGTCAATATTCCGTCGAGGTAGAGTCCGATGCGATCGAAGGACGCACCGCGCACAGCAAACTCGCTGCGAAAGTCGTCGTTGGTTGTCGCACCCGGCAGTGCCTGCGCCGCGCGAACAGGATCGCCCAGGAGAATGCTCGAGAGCGACTGCAACTCGCGCTTGTTGAGCGTCTGTTCCGTAGTCACACTGGTTTGCGCGGTGTCATAAGGACCAGCAACAACGGTAACGCGTTCGGTTAGTGCGGCGGCATCTTCGTTGAGTGCGATTACGACTCCGCGATTGTCGCCGTCCTTGAGCGTGATTGTTTTCTTTACGAGTCCGTAGTTTACGGTAGTGATGTAGAGATCCAATTCACCGACCGGAAGTTTTTCGAAAGTGAATTCCCCGTTCTCGTCAGTGGTAGTCGATTGATCACCGCTGGCGATGACGCGCACTTTCGCAATCCCCTCTGAAGTTCGCGCATCAACTACGCGGCCTTGCAGTGAGACGAGCTTTTGCTGCGCAGTTTGGGAAAAAGAGGTTGTGAAACACGCGATGAGGATTGCAACGGCGAATAGCGTTCTGTTCATTGATGACTCACTTTCGGTTAAGACTTCAAATGACGGTGAAGACAACGAAGCTTGCGACTGCGCTGCCAGTGTGCTGGAACTTTCTTGAGGAGAGTGAAATTTATTTTACGTTGATGACTACTTTGTTACTGGCTTTGCCACGCAAACTCAGGCTCACCAACACCTCACCGGCGTTCGCAAGCTGGGTCGGTAATCTGAGATTCACCTGTGTGAACTCAAAGTTGGGAACTTTGCCGACATACTCGATCTCCAGCGGAAATGGACCATTGCCAGGATATTCTGCCTGGGCAGTGATAGCGGAATTGTTTTCGCCGGGCATCAGATCGAGACCAACCACAAACAGGATGATGCGCGTCCGCTGATCGAGGCTGAAGTTGTTGGTGTTAAGAAGATTGAACGGGTCTGCGCGGAACAACACGGAATCCAGCGCGGCGGCGCGATTCGTAGTCGCTTCGACGAAGATTACCGGCGGCGCGGCGTTGTTTGCTGTGATCGTGAAGTTCGGGAGCGATACGTTGAAGAAGATGTTCCCGATGGCTTCAACTTTGACGCGCGCCGTCGTAGTTGGTGTGTTTGGAACAGTGATCGTCGCGCTGCCGTTGTTAGGCGTGCTCGACAGGAGAGTGATGGGAAAAGTGCTTCCTCCGTCGATGGACAGGAGGATACGCACGTTCGCGCAATTGATCGGAGTGCTCGCGGTATTCGCGACGTTCCATGTGACGGTTTGAGTTGAACCTGCGGACCAGGTTGTCGCAGAAGCTGGAGCAGTAACAACGAATGGTCCACTCGATGCCCTTACGTTAACTCGCATCGAGTCAGTGTTCACGCCACCGCCGCCGGCATGGTTGTCACGAACAGTAACGCGAAACGTCATGGTACGAGTTGTTATTGGCAGCGACTCGCCGAAGGTTTCAACGCCGGAGAGGACGTCTGCGAGTCGCGGAAACGTTCGTGCCGGACTTGTCACTGGTGCGAAGGAGCGGAAGATCGGGCGGCTGCCGTCATCTGTATGAGGCGGACCGGCGGTTCCGAGATCGTATTCTTCCCACGCGTATGTAAGCGCGTCTCCCTCTGTATCGCTGGCAGTTGCGGTGAGTGTGAACGGCGTTCGTGACGGGATCGTAAAGTCTGGACCAGCGTCGACTGCCGGAGGATTGTTGCCGGTCGGCGTCAGAGCCGGACAGAAGCTGCCGCTGCCGATCGTTGTGTAGTTGACGATCTGCTCGATGCTCGTCGAGTGAAAGTAAGTGTCAGTGGAACGCAGGTCTTCGAAAGTGCAAAGAGGCAGATAAGTTCCGTCGGGCGCCGTTCCGCCGCGGTAGCCCATGATGGTTGAGCCGCTTCCAACTTCATACGCAGTTTGAGGAAAGCGACTGTTGCCGCAATCGTCGGTGGTGCCGTTGAACGTGTGGAGCGCGCCGAACTGGTGGCCCATCTCGTGCGCGACATCCCAGATCGCGCTGATCGTCGACGGCTCGATCGAGCGCAGAATTGTGACGCCTTTGCCTTTTTGCCCGCTGACACACACGCTTTGAAACTGGCCCGCGCCCTGGAACAGGAAGAAGCCCGGCTGGAACGTGTAGACGTGACCGTCGAGCACGAAGCCAATGTCGTAATTGGACGATCCAATCCGCTGGTCCAGCGCTGTTTGGTTCTGAGTTAGCAATGAGTTGACGTTGTTGCTCGTGTAAGGGTCCGTCGATGGATTGGTAAAGATGATCGAGGTCTCGTTGTTAACGAGCTGCAGCCGGATTGCGAGGTCGCGCTCGTAAATCGCGGCAACGCCATTGATCGTAGTAGTCAACGCACTCAAGGCGCCCGCGACTGTGCCACCGCCGTAGGTCTGCGCGTACTCACCCGTCGCTGCTACCGCGAGGCGGTAAGTGCGTAGTGTCGCGCCGGTGGCGGCGGGCAGTGCCGGTGTGAAACTGCGCAGAAGTGGTCGTTGGCCCAAGGAGTGCGTCGCGTTGGAGAGACACTGAGATCGGCCCGTGTTCCTGAGCGCATCACGCTGGTCGTAGCTGACATACTCCCTACCACGCTCGCTTTTGACAGGCTCGATGATGACTGTGCCGCGGGCGGAAAGCACGATCGCGTGAAAGCCGTCGGGCGTGACGTCGAAGCGCGTTGTTGCAGTCGGATCGTCGAGACCTTGACCGCGATAGGTTTTGATTTCCGGAAACTTCGCGGCGAGGCCGGGTGACATCACGGGCGATTCCTCAACACGAAACCGTGCAGGTTTTCCATCCGGCATCGGCAACGTCATGACTAAAGGATTTCGTTCGGCCGCTTTGGTGAACTCCATCGGGGCATGGCGAAGCAATTCTCGTTGTGCATCCTCGTTGAGGTCCACCGCACGGTAGAACGTTGGCCCCTTTCGCGCAACGCTACCTTGTGGTGCAGCGATAAAAAACAGAAGCATCGCCAGTGAGCAAACGAGCATCAAGCGCAGCCGTGTATCCTTCATAATTGCTCGGTCTTCGGGCGTCGGACGTGAGATATTGACGAGGGCGGGTTTACTCTACGCTACTTCTTCTTAAAAGGCCACGGTTTTGACAGGATTTACAGGATTGTCAGGATAAAATCGTGTCCCCAGATCCGTGTAATCTGTGGCTAACTAGGCACACTTGTAAAGCGGACCTGGGGTTTTTGCGTCCAGGAAAAGTTTTTTCTGGCAGAAGAGTCTCTCGGCGGTCACATTGCGGCTGGTGCAGTACTCCACGAGTTTGTCTGACTCAACGATCGGACGCGATTCAGCCGTGTATTTGATCGACGTGAGAAACGTCAGCCACGGCTCCTGCCCCATCGCATACACATAAACTTCCTTAGGTTTGAGCCGGTCGACTATGTCTTTCGCCTTTTCAAAATTCGACCCATCGAACCTCCTCGACTGGTCCATCTTCCTCGTCAATGGTTGCGTCAGCAGTGGTCCATACAACCAACTCATCGGCGCGCCGTCGCACTCCATCCCGATAAACAGCACGTCGATATCGCCGATCGACTCGTGTACGCGCTCGTAAAGCTTCGGCTCGATGTTGTTTGAATCGGCAGCACAGAGTATCGAACGGCCCTTCAGGTTTATGAGGTAAGCCATCTTCGTCCTGATATTCAGGTCGGCGTGCTCGCCGAAGAATGGCAACCCGACGATCGCGCCGCCATCGATCTCCAAAGGATCTAGCTCATCGATTTCTATAACGTTCCTGAAGCCGATGCTCTGCAGGATCAACTTCAGCGACGGATCGATCAGCTCGCCTCCGCTGTTCCTCGGCACCACCACATTCTTCACGATATGCCGCAGTTGCAGAAGCGTCTCGAACATACAGTGGTCCTGGTGATTGTGCGTGATCACCACGTAGTCGATGCTCTCGGGCAAATCAGAATAGCGATAACAACTCGTGCCGTTGTCGTAACCATAACTAATCACCGGATCGAACAAGATGCTCACCTCGCGCGTCTCGATCAGGATGCAGGCGTGGCCGAAGTAGCGAATTCTGATATCGTCACCCTGGTAGCTTGACGCCGGTGGCGGGCCCTGTTCGCAGAAGAAAGTTGAAAACAGCTCGGCGTCTTGGTCCTTCACCTCGAGCAGTTCCCTGATCCGTCCGAACGGTTGCGCGACGTACTTCATTTTGCAAAGTTCGTCGATCCGGCCATCGCTGAAAGGCATTTTGATTGTGAGCGCTCCGGGCTTGGGCAATCTGGGAGTACTGAAAACGAAGGGCCGATCGTCGCTTTCTGCCAGAGACAGCATGAGGCTCTGCGAGTCTTGATTGTAGTAACGGCTCTTGTAAAGCAATGGTTCAATCAGGCGGAACGAAGCGTGGTTGTGCAGGTCGTAAGTCAGCTCCACGTACCCTTTCAAAATGTCAGGGACTTTCTGATAGAGCGGTTCGAGGGAAAGGCCCCTGGCTTCGTTGACCAGCATTTCATCCAGCGAACGGATCGCATCGGCGAGCGCCAGCAGTTCCGACTGTTCCGCCGTCGTCTTTTCCAGCAACTCCTTAATGTCGCCGGTCTTGCCCGCATCGTAGTTGATGAATGGACCACCGATCATCGCGGGATTCTTGAGTGCAGCAACGTGAACCTGCGGAGCCGAGATGAACGACTGCATCAACTGCACGTGCTGGTGGGCCACAAACATCGCCGCCGTCGCCGGCGATATCAGATATGGCCACGCATACCACTGGTTGAACAGTGGCTCCATTAAGACGTTTTGCTTCAGGAATACTGCTTTGCTATTCATTTGATTCTCCCGGCGTTCCGCACCTTCAAACTATTCGAGTCTGGACTCGAAAGTCCTTGACGATGGGAACGTCGTCAGACCTCAGGTGCCGGTTGTGGGCGACGAGGCCGGCGAGTTCGGTCGCAAGTAATCGTAGAAGGATCGCTTGCGAAGTGTTAAGGAAGAAGTGATCGCCCGCGAGCATCCTCAACTTGAAAGGAGCAGTGGTGTATTCGCGCCATGCCTCGAGGTCCTCTCGCCCGACGTCTTTGTCAGACAATCCTCCGAACACCGTCATCGGGATGTTTAGCGGTGGCTCGGGTTTGCAGACGTAAGTTTCAGCAACCGAGAAATCAGCTCGTAATAGAGGAAGCATCATCTGCATCAACTCGGGATGTTCAAGGACCTCTTTGGGAGTCCCGTTGAGTTGGCGCAGTTCGTCAAGCAACTCGGCCTCGGGAAGAGGATGCAGGAGCGGATCGTCGCTGATGATGTGCGGTGCGCGCCGGCCTGAGATGTAGAGATGCAGAGGCAAACGTCGTCCCTCGCGGCGTAGTAGTCGGGCGAGTTCGAAACTGATCGACGCGCCCATGCTATGTCCGAAGAAGGCGAACGGCACGTCAAAGTAGGGCAACAGTGCGGCGGCTGCGGCTTCAACGAGGGGATCTATGTCGGTAAAAGGTGGGACGTCCAACCGGTTACCGCGCCCTGGAAGTTGAACGGGACAGACTTCGACAAACGGCGGAAGGCTCTCGCGCCACTTGTTGAAGACCAGAGCCGAACCACCGGCGTAAGGGAAGCAAAACAAGCGGAGCGTAGCCCGGTAGTTGGGTTGATAGTACGCGAGCCAGGGGGATTGCGCCGGCTTTGCTGACGTGATTGTGTTTGACATATTGCACCTCTATAGAGCGCAGAATCCTGTAAATCCTGTAAAACGCCCGTTCGAACGGCATGCTTCACAGGATTTACATGAATACCAGGATTGACATGACTAAGAAACCGATTCGGAAAGCGTTTGCAGCGGCGTTGCTTGCTGGCTGGCCCGCGCTGCGTTCTCTTCCATTTTCTTCCTCAGGCTCAAAGGTCTCATGTCGGTCCATATCTCTTTGATATAGGCCAGGCACTCCGCCTTCGTTCCCGTCTTGCCCGCATCGTTCCAACCGAGAGCGTTCTCCCGATGCGCCGGCCAGATCGAATATTGCTCTTCGTGATTGACTACAGCTTTGTAGATAGTGGTGTCTTCTTTTTCGTCGTTATTCATCTCGTCTCCTTAGAGTAAGTTAGGTAAATCAGGCGGTGAGCGGCAGTTGAGCGACGTACTCCTCAGAGACGTGCTTGCCGTAATCCAACTTGATGATCCGGTCAGCGACGTGAAAGTAACGATCATCATGGCTGATGACGATCACTGTCTTGCCTCTGGCCTTCAAATCCGGGAGTAACTGGTAGTAGAAAATTTCTTTGAACTGCGGATCCTGATCTGCGGCCCATTCGTCGAAGACATAGATCGAACGGTCTTCGAGATATGCCGTCAGCAGTGCCAGCCGTTTACGCTGCCCCTGTGAAAGCTCCGTCGTTGAAAGCTTGCCGTCCTTCACCTGGACCTTGTGGTCCAACTGAAGCTGGATCAGGTAGTGAAGCGCCTGCGCATCCAGGTCGGGTGAGATCATGCCGAAGAAACTGTCAAAAAGATAAAAGTCAGAGAACACAACAGAAAAATGCTGCCGGTAGTTGTCCCTGTTCTTCGCAGTGATGACTTCGTCGTCGAGTCGAATCTCTCCACCTTCCGGATGGTATAAGCCACAGAGCAGCTTAACCAGCGTGGTCTTTCCACTGCCGTTGCCACCGGTAATGAAGACCAACTCCTGCGGATGAATCGTCACATCGATAGGACCGAGGATGAAGCTGCCATCCTCGCGTTCGCGGTGATATGAGTGCGTGACTCCTGCGAGTTCCAATCGCTTCCACTTCGACGTCTGCCGGCGTTCAGGTAGCGACTCGGCTTCGCTCGCATTCGACGCGAGCAACAGTCCTAACTCTTCAACTTTATTCACTGCAATATTCGCCTGGCCCAATCCCGGAAGCGATCCGAGAACACCCTGTATCGGACCAAGCATGTAGAAGAACACGAGCGTATAACCCGTCAGCACATGAACGTCGAGACTTCGGATAGCAGGAAGCGCGAACAGCAACAGACCGAGTATCGACGTCACGACGATCTGCACCCAGAAATCGGCAAAGATAAAAGTATTACTCGACTTGATTCGATGGTGACGGAGCGAACTAGATGTCGCTTCGAGGCTTCGCGAGAGGAAGTCAACGCGACGCTCGCGATGGAGCTTCAGTTCTTTGGTGCCATCGATGAGTCCGCGAAAGTGCCGAAGCAGTTCCGTCCATTCCTCGCGCACGATCTTCAGATGACGTAAGCCTCTTTTCGTCGCGAGGTGGTAGAGAAACGTTCCCACACCCATGAACGCAGCGAGCACCAGGAATACAGGCAACGACAGCCACGCCAGGTAGATCGCCGAACAAACAACGATCGCAGCTTGCGTGCAAAGAACTGGGATACTCGTGAGAGCGCCGATGATCGTCGGAAGATCCTCGGTCAGAGCAGCAAACAGGCGATGTGAGCCACTCTCTTCGAGTTTGCGATAAGGCACTGCAAGAATCTGCCGGCACAACTGCATGCGCAGCTCGAACACCGCACCGATCGTAAAGCGCGTCAGAAGCATCTGCGAAACAATACGGCAGCCAATACCCACGAGAGCAATCGCAATAAAACTCAGAAGCACGTTGGTCCAGGAGGTTGTGCGATTGGTGATCGCCATGTTGATAACCGCAAGGAAAGCCGTCGTGCTCGCGCCGCCTACGATACCGGCCATGATCACAAGAACAAGGATCACTCGTGCATGGCGGATGTTCTTCGAACACCGCAAGAGAAAGCGTAGAAGTTTCACTCTGGTTACTCCGTCGAGGTTTGGTGAATGCAGTTCTGTAAACGTTCGGCCAGGACTCTGACGTGAGGCTCACGGTTCATACTGAAGTGATTGCCGGGCACGTCATAGATCTCCAGTTCATGGACCGTCAGGCTGGTCCAACCCGTTGCGGGATCGCGTGTCTTGGTCAAGTGCTCGCTGGCCCTGAAAAGCGTGATGAGGCACGGATTGAGTCGCGGCGCATAACTTCGGATCGCGCGGGCATTGTTTTTATAGACGTGTAAGAGGCGACGAGCCTGTTCGAGACCTACGCCCGGCGGCAGCACGTGGGCCAACTGCGCCTGCTCAACTACGTAGGTCAACTGCTCGTCAGGTTGCCGTTGCTGAAGCTCGTCACGCGTGATCGACAGTCCAAGCTCGCGAGCAAACTGCACCAGCAACGTCGCATCATCATGCTCGGGAATGTAAACCGGAGCCCACGAATCGATCAACGCGAGCAGGGCCACCTGTTCACCCTGCTGCTGCAACTGCTGCGACATCTCGAACGCGATCACGCCGCCCATTGAATGGCCCGCCAGCAGGTATGGACCGTGTGGCTGCACGACGCGGAGGGCTTCCATGTACTCAGCCGCCATGTCCTCGATTCGAGTATGTGGTTCCTCTTCGGCGTATAGCCCGCGAGCCTGTAGCCCGTAAACGGCTTGATCGGGGCCGAGAAGATGCGCGAGTTTGTGGTAGCCGAGAACAGTCCCACCGACGGCATGGACACAGAAGAGAGGTTTCGCCGAGCCCGCGCGTATTTGTACGAGTGAAGACTGTGTGACTGTATCCTGCTGCTGCCTCAGTACTTCAGCCAGTTGTTCGATCGTCGCACGCTGGAAGAGAGTGGCTAAAGGCAGCTGGCGCTGAAAGCGGTTCTCGATCCGGTTCATCAAGTTGACGGCGATCAGCGAGTGCCCGCCCAGATCGAAGAAGTTATCTGTGACGCCGATCGGATGTGTCCGAAGAAGATCTTCCCACATCTGCACGAGTTGAAGTTCGACGTTATCGCGTGGCGCGACGTACGCTTCGTGTTGACTGAGAGATGTTTCACCGTGCGCGAGCAGAGCCCGGCGATCGATCTTTCCATTTGGCGTCAAAGGCAACTCGTCGAGCATCACGAACGCTGCGGGCACCATGTAGTCGGGCAGTTTCGCGCTGAGGTGACTGCGCAACTCGCTAACACCGAGTTCGCTGACGACGTACGCCACGAGTCGCTTCTCTCCCCGCTCATCGTCTCTTGCGAGGACCACACACTCGCGAACCGACGGATGCTCGGAGAACACAGTCTCAATCTCGCCCAGCTCGATGCGGAAGCCTCTGACCTTTACCTGGTTGTCGATGCGTCCTCGAAACTCGATGTTTCCATCCGGCAAATAACTGGCGAGATCTCCGGTCTTGTAGAGACGTGCTCCGGGGTCAACGCCAAACGGATTGGGAATGAAACGTTCCGCGGTCAGTTCGGGACGGTTCAGGTAACCGCGCGCGAGGCTTGCACCGCCGATGTGCAGCTCGCCTGCAACGCCGATCGGCACGGGCTCCTGATGCTCGTCGAGAATGTAAACTTCCGTATTCGCTATTGGCCGGCCGATCGAAGGCAGCACTGGACCACCTGCTGCTCGCACTGCAACCGCGCACGACGTGGTCACGACTGTGTTTTCCGTTGGTCCATAGTGGTTGGTTAAGGTTAACGGAAGAGGCGTGCGCGGCCATCGTTGCAGTTGATCGCCTCCGGTCAAGAGATTCTTCAACGTACAACCCGCGGGCCATTGCTCCTCTAACGTAGCGAGGGCAGCCTCTGCGAGAGGAGTCGGCATGAACGTGATCGTAATCGACTCGTCCGCTATCCAGTCCACCAGCTTTGCGGCTGCTACTCGCGTCTCCTGATCAGGAATATGAATACTCGCCCCTGCCGCGAGGTAAGGCCACAACTCCCACACAGACGCGTCGAATGATGGACCAGCTAACTGCGTCGCGCAGTCAAGCGACGTCACGTCGTACTCACGTTGATGCCACGTGACGAGATTGATCAGGCTCGCATGTTGAACCTCAACGCCTTTGGGCTGGCCCGCTGAGCCGGAGGTGTAGATCACGTAAGCAAGGTTCTCAGACGTGACATCAACAACGGGGTTCTCGACACTCAGTTCTGACACCTGCGCCCAGTCTGCATCGACTCGCATGACTGCAGCAGCAGTTTGCGGAAGGCTCTCTGTTAGTCCTGCCTGGGTTAACAGCACCGGTACCGCCGCATCCTCCAGCATGAACGAGAGGCGCGCCTGCGGGTAGGCAGGATCCAAAGGAACATATGCACCGCCTGCCTTGAGAATACCCAGCAACGCAACCACCATCTCGATCGAGCGTTCCATACAAACCCCGACCAGCACTTCCGGTCCGACTGCCTGACTTCGCAGGTAGTGGGCCAACTGGTTCGCTCTGCGGTTCAACTCCGCGTAGCTCAGGCGCTGTTCACCGCAAACCACTGCCGTCGCTTCCGGAGTGCGTTCGGCCTGTGCTTCGAACAGGTGTTGAATGCAGTGATGTTGCGGGTAATCAGCTCGAGTCTGGTTCCAATCGAGCAGCAGTTGCCGGCGCTCCGCCGTGGTCAGCAACGGCAGTTGCGAAAGCTGTCGATCGGGATCTTCCACGATGCCGTGCAGGAGTACTTCGAAGTGTCTCAACAACCGTTGAATCGTTGCTGCCTCGAAGAGATCCGTGTTGTATTCGACAATCGTTTTTAAGCCCTCTGCGGTTTCTGCTACTGCCAGGGTCAGGTCAAACTTCGCAATCGAACTCTTCGCGCTGCCTACCGAACTCATTTTCAAGTCGCTACCTAACTGGCCTGGTCCAGGCGATGCGTTGAGCAACATCATCATCACCTGAAAGAGGGGCGAGCGACTTATATCTCTGCGCAGTTGCAACTCTTCGACGATCTTCTCGAACGGCACGTCCTGGTGCGCATACGCCCCGAGCGCCATCTCCTTCACCTGCGACAGCAACCGTCGAAAACTCAAATCGCCCTGCATGCGCGCGCTTAGCACGAGCGTGTTGATGAAGAAGCCGATCAACCGTTCCGTCTCAGCACTGGTGCGACCGGCGATCGGCGTTCCGACTGCGATCTCTTTCTGACCGGTGTAGCGATACAGCAAAGTCTGAAACGCCGCCAGCATCGTCATAAACAGTGTGACGCCTTCGTTGCGACTGAGTGCGTTCAGCTCTTCAGATAGTGTGCGGGAAAGCATCACTGATTCCGTTGCACCACGGAACGTCTGAATCGGCGGGCGTGGATGGTCGGTCGGCAACTCAAGCACGGTTGGAATGCCGGCGAGTTGCTGCTTCCAGTACGCAAGCTGTTCGTCAAGCACTTCACCACTCAGCCATTCGCGTTGCGCCTGCGCAAAATCAGCGTACTGGACCGGTAATTCCGGCAACGGCGATTGCCGACCGGCAGAGAACGCTGCGTAGAGCGTCTTCATCTCCGTGATTAACACGCCGATGGACCAGCCGTCGCTGACGATGTGGTGCATCGTCATGAGCAGTACGTGCTCTGCGTCGTTCAGCTTCAGCAGACTGACACGTAGCAGTGGACCTTGAGAAAGATTGAAGGGCTGTTGGGCCTCCTCTTTCATCAGGCGCAGCGCTTCCGTCTCGCGTTCCGGCTCAGGCAGATCGCTGATGTCGCGTATTAATAACTTGGTGGGCCGCGGCGGAGAGATGACCTGCACCGGTTGCTCGTCGACGATCGCGAACGTCGTGCGTAAAGATTCGTGACGGCGCGTGATCTCGTTTATGGTCCGCTCAAATGCATCGATATCAACTGGGCCGCTTAGTCGCACCGCGTCGGAAATGTTGTAGACGGTGCTGTTGGGTTTGAGTTGATCCAAAAACCACAACCGCTGCTGCGCAAACGATGCGGGGAACACGAACACTTCTTCGTCACCGGCCTCTGCCGCCGGCTGCAATGAGGAACGTTTCGTCCGGTATGCATCTCGCGGAAGCGGTGCGATCACCTGCTTCTTGAATACGACTCCGCTGTCGAGCGCCTTCTCAACTTCCTGGGCCAACCCGGCCACAGTCGCCGACTCAAACAGACGGCGCAGCGGCAGCTCGATCTGGAACGCATCGCGCACTCGCAGGACCATCTGTGTGGCTAACAGCGAGTGGCCTCCGAGTTCAAAGAAGTTGTCGTGGATACCGATGCGTTCCTGCTTGAGCACCTCGGCCCAGATCGCTGCCAGTCGTTCCTCAGTCGGCGTGCGTGGAGCAACATACGAGTCGCCGTTTCTTGATCGGCTGTGTTCGGGAGCAGGCAGCGCGCGCCGATCGATCTTGCCGTTCGAAGTGAGCGGCAACTTGTCGAGCAGCACAAACGCCGCGGGCATCATGTACTCGGGCAACTTCTCCTGAAGCGGTTTTCGGAGTTCACTGATTGACGGCTCCGGTTGCTGTGCGGCTACCACGTAGGCCACCAGCCGCTTGTCGCCGGGCACGTCTTCGCGTGCAATCACGATCGCGTCGCGCACCTGTGGTTGACGCAGCAGTAGCGCTTCGATTTCGCCGACTTCAATTCTGAAACCGCGGACCTTGACTTGATGATCGTTGCGGCCGAGGTATTCGATCCGGCCGTCCTCGAGATAGCGCGCGAGATCGCCTGATCGGTAAAGCCTTGCACCCGGTGCGGCGCTGAATGGATCCGGCACAAACTTCTCAGCCGTGGCATCAGGGCGCTGGAAATAACCTCTCGCCAAACCCTCGCCGCCGATGTACAACTCGCCCGCGACACCGATCGGAACGAGCTTCAGATTTCGATCCAACAGGTATACCTGAGCGTTTGGAACTGGCCTGCCGATCGGCACTTCGCGCCAAGTCTCGGGTATTTCAGATGGTTTTGAAAGATCGCATTTTGTCGAAACGATGGTGGCTTCAGTTGGACCATAAGTGTTGAGCAAGCGCACGCGGTGGTCCACGAGTTGATGCCAGATTGCCAGTCGCTCCGGCAGGGCTTTCTCGCCGCCGAGAATCACCAGGCGCAACGATTCGGGCAGTGTCAGCCTGCGCTCGATGAGTGCGGCCGTGAGGTGATGCCAGTAAGCGGTTGGAAGATCGAGCACAGTGATCTCGAGCTCGCGGCAGCTTTGCAGAAACGCCGGCACCGAGCTCACCATCAACTCGTCGCGCAACACGAGTGTCGCACCGCTCGTGAGGCATGTGTAAATCTCTTCAGAAGCAGTATCGAAGCTCACGGGCGCAAACTGAAGCACGCGATCGTCGGGTCCCAATTCAAATTCCACTCGTGCGGCATCGATGTAGTTCACTAACGAATTGTGCTGAGTCAGTACACCTTTCGGCTCGCCGGTCGAACCCGAGGTGTAAATCATGTAAGCGAGTGTTTGCGGCGTTGAGAGGCGTGGGAGATTCTCGCTATCGCATCTCGAAATTACGTCCCAGTCTGAGTCGAGACGCACAACCGAAATCCCTTGCAGAGGCAGTCGCGCGAGCAGCGGTTGCTGCGTCAGCAATATGTTTACCCGCGCGTCGTGCAGCAGAGAGGCTAAACGATCTTTCGGATAAACCGGATCGATCGGCACGTAAGCGCCGCCCGCTTTGAGTATTCCCAGCAAGCCAACGATTAGCTCTACGCTGCGCTCCATGCAGATGCCGGTGAGCACGTCTGGTCCGACTCCCAGGTTCCGAAGGTGTCGGGCTAACTGGTTCGCTCTTGCGTTCAGCTCGTGATAACTGATCTGCTCTTTTCCAAAAACGACTGCGACGGCGGTTGGAGTCCGCGCTACCTGTTGCTCGAACAGATCGTGGATGCAGTTGTGGCGGGGGTAATCTCGGTGTGTGTTGTTCCAGTCGACTTGCACCTGCTCGCGTTCTGCAGCGCTGAGCAACTGTAGCTCTGAAAGTCGCACGTCTGGTTTTGCGATCACGGCGTCGAGCAGGATGCGGAAGTGCTCGCTCATGCGCCTGATCATTGAGTCGGCAAACAAGTCGGCGTTGTAGATCAGCGAGCCTTTCAGTTCTCCTTCGCTGTTCTCATCGAGCCACATCGTCAGGTCAAACTTCGCTGCGCCGCCGGAGGTGCCGCGTATCGCGCTCATGGTCAAGCCTGGCAACTCTATCGACTCGCGCTCCTCGCGCGCCGTGCCGAGCATAAACATGACCTGGAACAACGGCGTCCAACTCAGGTCGCGTGCGGGGCGAAGTTCTTCTACGAGTCGCTCGAAGGGAACGTCCTGGTGCGCGTACGCGCCCAGTGCTACTTCTTTCACGCGCTGCAGCACTTCGCGGAATGTCGGGTCGCCGGAGAGATTGGTTGCCATCACGAGGGTGTTCACGAAACAGCCGATCAGACCTTCGATCTCGACACGATCGCGACCGGCAGTCGGCGTGCCTACGCTCACCTGATCCTGTCGCGTGTAGTGCCACAGCAAAGTCTGAAACGCTGCCAGCAACGTGATGAACAGTGTCGTGCCTTCCGCCTGGCCCAATGCCTGAAACGCTTGCTTCTGCTGTTCGGTGATTGAGAGCGCTTGACCTCCGGGCCGGTACGTCTGCACCGCCGGACGCGGGCCTTTCGTCGGCAGTTCCAGCACTTCCGGCAAGTCGCCCAACTGGCGCCGCCAGTAAAACAGTTGCGCCTCCAGCACTTCACCCTGCAGCCACTCGCGTTGCCATGCCGCATAGTCGGCGTACTGCAGTGTCAATTCCGGCAACGGCGACGGCTCACCACTCACGTAGGCTTTGTACAGTGTCGTGATCTCACGTACGAGCACTTCCGTGGACCATGCGTCGCTGACGCTGTGGTGCAGCGTCAGCAGCAACACATACTCTTCCGCTCCCAAGCGCAACAGTCGCAGCCGCAGCAATGGACCACGCGCGAGGTCGAACGGCCGTTGTCGCTCTTCTCTGATCAGCCGTTGCGCTTCATTCTCGCGGTCTTCCCAGCTGGTGAGATCGAGCACCGGGATCATTACCGGTTCCGCTTCGTGGATCACCTGCACAGGGATGCCGTCATGCGCAACGAACGTCGTGCGCAACGCTTCGTGCCGCCGTACTACTTCAGTGAAGCTGCGCTCCAGTGCCGCGATGTTCAGACTGCCCTTCAGACGCACTGCTGCTGGAATGTTGTAGAGCGCGACGTCCGGCTCCAGTTGGGCCAGGAACCACATGCGTTGTTGCGCGAATGAGAGTGGCAGGTTCTGCTCACGGCTGACAGGCACGATGGGCGGCGCGGGCAGGTTCTGTCCCAGTCGCAGTGCAGTCTCTACGCGTTGGGCCAGCCGCGCTATCGTCGGGCTTTCAAACAGGGTGCGCAGGGGCAGTTCGATCTGAAAAGCTTTGCGCACGCGCGCCATCACCTGCATCACCAGCAGCGAGTGACCGCCAAGTGAAAAGAAGTTGTCGTCAATGCCGACTTCCGTGATTTGCAGCACCTCGGACCAGATCTGCGCCAGCCGTTGTTCGACGAGTGTGCGTGGAGCCGTGAAACTGCTTTCTAGTTCTGGTCGCGTAGGATCCGGTGCCGGCAGTGCGCGACGGTCTACTTTTCCGCTTGGTGTTAAGGGCAGTTGCTCGAGCAGTACGTATTGCGCTGGCACCATGTAATCCGGTAATTGCGCGTGCAGCTGCGTCCTCAACTCAGCACTCGTTAGTGCGGCTTCCGCACAAACTACGTAGGCCACCAACTGCTGTGCTTCACCATCACCACGCACCGTCACCACTGCTTCCCGGACCTGCGGAGTACCGAGCAGTGCCGCTTCTATCTCACCCAACTCGATGCGGTGGCCACGCACCTTCACCTGATGGTCCACACGGCCCACATACTCCAACGCGCCATCGGATCGGTAACGCGCCACGTCTCCCGTCCGGTACAACCGCGCGCCAGGCTCACTGCTGTACGGGTGCGGCACAAAACGCTCGGCTGTTAACTCCGCTCGTCCGTAGTAACCCCGCGCCAGTCCTGCACCGCCGATGTACAACTCGCCACTCACGCCCACCGGTACCGGCTTCAGTGCACGGTCCAACACGTAGAGTTGAACGTTCGAGATCGCTCGCCCGATCGGCACGCCACTCCACTCGTCACCCGCCGCGTCGCGCTCGCAGTGCCAACACGTGACATCGATCGCTGCTTCCGTCGGTCCATACAGGTTGTAGACCTCCACGCGAGGCAGCCGTGCTTGCAGTTGCGCGGCTAAGCCGCGCGTCAGGATCTCACCGCCGCAAAACACGCGCTTCAGATCTTTGCACTGTTCGAGCCCCGGCTCCTGCACCAGCATCTGCAACAGCGTCGGCACCACTTGCAGCACCGTAACGCCTTCGTCTGCGATCGTCTTCACCAGATAAGCGCTGTCCTGATGACCGCCAGGCTGCGCCAGCACCAGCGTTCCGCCGGCAAACAGCGGCGCATAAAACTCCCACACTGAAGCGTCAAAGCTGAACGGCGTCTTCTGCAACACCGCATCTTCAGCAGTAAGCGGAAAACGTTCCTGCATCCATCGCATGTGATTGCAGATCGCCTGCTGCGAGATCATCACGCCTTTGGGCTGTCCCGTAGATCCCGACGTGTAGATCACATAAGCGACATTCGCGCCTTCGATTTCCACTTCCAGCTTCTGATCGCTGTGCTGCGTGAAGATTTCCCAATCGCCATCGAGACACAACACCTCCGCCGGCTGTTCGCCCAAACCTTCGCGCAAACGCTGCTGTGTCAGCAGTACTGGCGCCTGCGCATCAGCCATCATGAATGCCAACCGTGCCGCCGGGTACGCCGGATCCAATGGCAGATAAGCTCCGCCCGCTTTCAGGATCCCCAGCAGCCCAACAACCATCTCCGGCGAACGCTCGACGCACAAACCGACCACCACTTCTGGTCCAACACCCAGCACTTGAAGATGACGCGCGAGTTGATTCGCACGCCGGTTCAGCTCGCGATAGCTAATCCGTTCACCTTCATAGACCAGCGCCACTGCTTCCGGCGTCCGCGCCGCCTGCTGCTCGAACAACTGTGCGAGTGTGTCGCCGTGCGGATACTCAACCTCCGTCTGGTTAAATCCGATCAGCAACTGCTCGCGCTCCGCCGCCGTTAATAGCTGCAACTCGGAAAGCGGCTGGTCGGGATTGCGCAACACGCTCTCAACCAGCACTTCGAAGTGGCCCACCATCCGTGCAATCGTCTCTGCCTCGAACAAGTCCGTGTTGTATGCCAACCATCCTTCTAAACCCTGCTCCGCTTCGGTCAACGTCAGCAGCAGATCAAACTTCACCGTTTCACTCGCGAGCTCGATCGGTTCCAGGCTCACGCCCGGCAGTTGCCACTGCGCATTGCGCCTGTTCTGCAAAGCCATCATCACCTGGAACAACGGCGAGTGACTCAGACTCCGCTCCGGTTGCAGTTCTTCCACCAGCCGGTCAAACGGCACGTCCTGGTGCGCATACGCTCCCAGCGCCACCTCTTTCACACGCTGCAACACCTCGCGGAATGTCGGATCTCCCGAGAGGTCCGTGGCCATCACGAGCGTGTTCACAAAACAGCCGATCAAACCTTCGATCTCTACTCGATCGCGACCGGCGATCGGCGTACCCACGCTCACCTGCTCCTGCCGCGTGTAGTGCCACAGCAAAGTCTGAAACGCTGCCATCAGCGTGATGAACAACGTCGTGCCTTCTGCCTGGCCCAGTACCTCAAACGCTTCCTTCTGCTGTTCGGTGAGCCACAACGCCTGCCCGCCTGCACGGTACGTCTGCACCGCCGGACGTGGTCCCTTCGTCGGCAACTCCAATATTTCCGGCAACTCACCCAACTGCCGCCGCCAGTAGAACAGTTGCGCTTCGAGCACTTCGCCCTGCAACCACTCGCGTTGCCACGCCGCATAGTCTGCGTACTGCACCGTCAACTCCGGCAATGGCGATGACTCGCCACTCACATACGCCTGGTAAAGCGACGTGATCTCACGCACCAGCACTTCCGTGGACCATGCGTCGCTGACGATGTGGTGCAGCGTCAACAGCAACACATACTCTTCCGTTCCCAACTGCAGCAGCTTCAACCGCAGCAACGGACCACGTGCGAGGTCAAACGGCCGCCGTCCTTCTTCCTCGATCAGCCGCTGCGCTTCACTCTCTTCACAGCCGGTTAGATCGAGCACCGGGATCGTTACCGGCTCGGATTCGTGGATCACCTGCACCGGAATCCCATCATGGCCCACAAATGTCGTGCGCAGTGCTTCATGCCGCCGTACTACTTCAGTGAAGCTCCGCTCCAGCGCAGGGATGTTCAGATTGCCTGTCATCCGCAACGCAGTTGGAATGTTGTAGACCGCGAGATCCGGCTCCATCTGCGCGAGGAACCACATGCGTTGTTGTGCAAATGAAAGCGGCAGGCTCTGCTCGCGGCTGACGGGCACGATCGGCGGCGCGGGCAGGTTCTGGCCCAGCAACAACGCTGTCTCCACGCGCTGTGCCAGCCGCGCTATGGTTGGACTTTCAAAGAGGCTGCGCAGCGGGAGTTCGATCTGGAACGCTTTGCGCACTCGTGCGATCACCTGCATCACCAGCAGCGAGTGACCACCAAGCGCAAAGAAGTTGTCATCCACTCCGACGTCGGAGAGTTGCAACACCTCGCTCCAAATCTGTGCCAGCCGTTGTTCGACGAGCGTGCGCGGAGCCGTGAAACTGCT
>DASTQB010000049.1:0-14555 GCA_035761985.1 Pyrinomonadaceae bacterium | reverse complement strand
GCCGCGACTCGGCCGCAACGACCCATGTCATTGCGGCTCGGGCAAGAAATTCAAAAAGTGCCACGGGGCGTAATAGGTCCTATAGGTCATATACGTCCTATAGAAGGGATTAGAAGAACATAAGGGAGAAACAGATGAATTACGCATTTGCAGATGAAATCAATATCGAAGGAGAGGTGATTGCAGAAACCGCGCAGACGCAAACAGCCACGCAGAACGACGATACGTTGCTCGACGCGTACTCGCGCGCGGTAATCGAAGCGGCGGAGAAAGTGAGCCCGTCGGTTGTTTATATCCAGGTATCGAAACGCGCTCGCGGTGGGCGCCAGGAAAGAAATGAAGTTGCGGGAACTGGTTCCGGATTCGTCTTCACACCGGACGGATTCATTCTCACGAATAGTCACGTCGTACACGGCGCGTCGAAGATCGACGTCGCATTAATGGACGGCCGCAGGTTTCAGGCGGAGTTGATCGGCGACGATCCCGATACGGATCTCGCGGTCATTCGCATCACTGCGCCAAACCTCGTGCCCGCGCAGCTCGGCGATTCGCAAACGATTCGCGTCGGCCAACTAGTCATCGCCATCGGCAATCCGTTTGGCTTCCAGTACTCGGTGACGGCGGGCGTCGTGAGCGCGCTCGGTCGTTCGTTGCGCGCGCAGTCGGGCCGGTTGATGGACGGCATTATCCAGACTGATGCCGCGTTGAATCCGGGAAATTCCGGCGGTCCACTCGTCAACTCTCGTGGCGAAGTGATCGGCGTGAACACGGCAACGATTCTTCCCGCGCAGGGGATCTGCTTCGCGACGTCGATCGACACGGCGAAGTTCGTCGCGGGACGTTTGATTCGCTACGGCCGGATCACCAGGAGTTACATCGGAGTGGCCGGACAGAACGTGCCGATTCCCCGTCGCGTCGTGCGTTACTTTCAGTTGCCGGTTGAAAGTGGTGTTCTGATCATCTCGTTTGAAACGAACGGAGAGGCAAGTGCAGCGAAGGATGCTGGACTGCTTGCAGGCGACGTTGTGATCGAGTTTGACGGTCAACCAGTTCGCGGCATCGACGATCTGCACCGGCTACTCACCGGGGAACTCATCGGCAAGCAGACGCCGATTACCGTGATTCGCGGTGTGCAGAAGTTGGCGTTCGATGTTGTGCCGAAAGAAGTCAGGTGACAGGATTAACATGATGGATAGGATTTACATGTCAATCATGTGAAATCCTGTCCATCCTGTCTCAATTACGGAATTCCTGACTTACCATTAAGCCGCGCATGCCGCCGTCCATCACGCCGATGCCGAGACGTCCAAACTGAGGACGAAGGATGTTTGCGCGATGGCCCGGAGAGTTCATCAGGCCGTTGTGCGCAACGGTGATGGTCGGCGCGAGCGCGAGGTTTTCTCCGGCAGTCAGAAACCGAACGTTCGCCGCGCGCATGCGATCGAATGGTGTGAGTCCTTCGGGCGTATCGTGCGCGAAGTAACCACGCGCAAACATGTCGGCGGAATGCCGTCGCGCAACTTCAGTGAGTTCAGGATCAGGAGCCAGCGGAGGAAGCCCCGCGGCCTGTCGTTCCTGGTTTACGAGATCAAGCATCTGTTGCTCGAGATCAGGACGCGGCCGCGTGGTCGCAACCTTAAACGGTAAGTTGACGCGCTCATTTGAATCCGGTTGAACCGTCAGCAGGTTGAGCGTGCGCGCAATTGCCTCACCGAAAACCGGGCGAAGCTGGTTCTCGATCCGTTCTGCATAGACGGTCAGACGATTCGCGATCGCACTCTCGCGTGTGCGCTCAGTCAAACCATCGCTCAACGGGATCGCGAGCAGCAGTGCGGACACGATGGCCGCAGTGATCAATCCGTTTATGAATCCTGGCACCAGCCCGAAGATCTGATTTAGTTGCCGCTCGTGAATGTCTTCGGGCATTCGTCTCAGCAGCCAGTAACCAATCGCATGAACTGCGATCCCGACGACGACTGCGACGATCACAAAAGCGATCGGCTGATCCCAAACTTCCGACCACAGATCGACACGTGGACCAAGCCAACTCGCCACCGCCTGGTGGTAACGCAAACCCGCGAGCAAGCTCAACACCCAACCGGCAAGATCGAGCACGCCATGAACAAACCCGCGCCGGTAACCATTGAGCAAACTCAACGCGATCAGGATCACCAGTAAGACGTCGATAATATTTATTGCCATGCCGCCGATAGTAGCGCAATGACGCACGAACCTCACGTAAGCGAATCGATTGAAAAATAATGGCTCATTGACGCCGCCGGGGCGTTTAACGCATGGATGTCATTACTGAACAGCATCATCACCCGTGAGAGAATTGTTGCGGCCGTTGCTTTTACCGGTGCCATCGCCATCGCGCTTTTACTCTTCAGTTGGCCAAACCTGCGCAACTACAGGCAAGCGTTATTCGTTGATTCAGCACTCGAAGGAAACGTGAGCTTGATGCAGCTCGGAGGCTGATACAGTGGGTGAAGCGGCAGAAAAGGATGCTGGAGAGAATGCTAAAAGTCCATGATCAATGCACCAAGCTGTTAGCCGTTTTTCTGGTGGTTTTGCATTTCTTTTTGGTTGAACCACGCGCGTTTTCTCAAACAGCTATTCAGCACATTGGCACTGACAAGAATTGGTCCTGCCTTAAGCGAAAGGATCTTCTCCGCGATAAAGAGGGACGTCCTGTGTGGCTAACCTCTGAGGAGCTGATGGAGCGGGTTCTTGAACAAGAACCGATTGAGAGACCGGGACCGCTCGGAAGGAATAACCTTCGGGGCGTCGTGAGGATCCGGGTCTTAATTAACAAGCATGGCAAAGTTATTTGTGCTCAAGGAGTCGATGGCCATCCGATGGCAATTGGGCCCGCAATACACGCTGTGCGCAAATGGACTTTTAAAGCTTTCAACCTTGATGGAAAACGGAAGTCTGTTGTCGGTGTTCTAGAGCTCCCATACGACTTTGGATGAACCTCCTCAGAAGATGGTCGGCGTTGTGGTCACGAGCATTGGCTAGCGAAGCAGCGCACCATGTTTGTTGCAAGCAGGATCATCCATCGGAAATTTCAACGGTTAAATCCGAACTTTCGCAGTTCAAAATCGGCAATCACAATGATGTTTTTGGACTGATCCGTCAGGTAACCCGGTTATTTCCTAGTTAATTGCGCGCAATTCTCACTGGAACAATAGCTGCATTCCCGCAAAACGCATCCATTTCGTCTCCCCCCGAATGCTGACTCTAGCATTTTGAATCGCTAACAATTAGGGAGTTGCTATGAGCAAAAGCAGATTTGCAAGCCTTTCTGTAGCGTTGCTGCTTTTAATGCTGGTTGCCGTGAGCGGCCACGCCCAGTCAGGCAGTTCTACGGTCCAGGGTACAGTTAAAGATCCGCAGGGGAATCTCGTGAGCGGCGCAACTGTCACGCTGACGGATCCCGCCAAGAACTTCACCCGTACACAACAAACTAACGCCGACGGAGCTTACATCTTTACCGCAATTCCGCCTGGCACTTACCGGCTCGAAATTTCCGCGCCGGGCTTCAAGACCGCTTCGGCTTCAGGTCTCGTCGCGCTGGTCGATACTCCGACCGTACGCGATGTGCAACTTGAAATCGGCGCCGTGTCGGAAACTGTCGACGTCACTTCCGGCGCCGAAGCAGCCATCAACACCAACGATGCGACCATTGGCAATTCATTCGAAAGAAAACGCATCGTTGAACTACCGCTGAACGCGAATAACGTCGTCGGCCTCTTATCGCTTCAGCCCGGCGTCACTCGCAGTGGTTTCGTGAATGGCGGACGTGCTGACCAGTCGAACATCACGCTCGACGGTGTCGACGTCAACGAACAGCAGGACGGTCTCGACGTAATCACCGACGAAGCTTTTGCGAGCGTGCTTAGAGTGACGCGCGACTCCCTGCAGGAGTTTCGCGTAACCACCACCAACCCGAACGCCGAACAGGGACGTTCCTCCGGCGCGCAGGTTTCACTCGTGACCCGTTCCGGTTCAAACGACTGGCACGGTTCGCTATTTGAAATTCACCGCAACACCGTCACGACCGCAAACGACTTCTTCAACAACGCCGCCGGCGTCGAACGCCCGCAGTTGTTGAGAAACATCTTCGGTGGATCTGTCGGTGGTCCGATCAAGAAGGACCGCGCGTTCTTCTTTTTCACTTACGAAGGTTTCCGTGAAGCGACTGCGACTTCGGTAGTGCGCGAAGTGCCGCTGCCCACACTGGGCCAGGGCATCGTTCGCTATCGCACCGAGAGTGGCGAAAGCGATCCGGGCTGCCCGGCGGGAACTCCGGCCGGCGTCAACTGTCTTACGCCCGCTGAGATCGAAGCCGCTTACATCGGTGTCAACGGAGTGAGTCCGGGCATCAATCCTGCCGCACTCGCGGTGCTCGCAGGCGCTGCCCAACGTTACCCGGCCAACGACACGACTGTTGGCGACGGCCTGAACACTGGTGGTTTTCGTTTCAACGCGAGGACGCCGACAGAACTCAACACCTACATCGGCAGGCTCGATTTCAATTTGACTTCGAACCAGACGCTGTTTGTTCGTGGTAACTATCAAAACGATCTCGTCACGCGCTCGGTCTATTTCAGTTCTGACTGTAGCGTCGCCGGCGACAACATCCAGTGCTTCCCTGACACGCCGCCGTTGACCACCTGGAACCATCCAAAAGGTCTCGCGGTCGGCCACACGTGGACGGCGAGCAACTCGGTGGTAAATCGTTTCAGCTACGGATTGACGCGTGCATCATTCACGCAGAATGGTGATTCAAGCGAAAACCGGGTCAACTTCCGCTTCATCTTTTCACCAGCGGCGTTTGCGCGCACGCTGAGCCGCACCACGCCGGTGCACAACTTCGTGGACGACGTCTCCTGGGTGCGCGGAAATCACACCTTCGGATTCGGCGCGAACGTTCGCCTGATTCGCAACAACCGCAATTCACTCGGCGCGTCATTCGACGAAGCGATCATAAACCCGTCGTTCTACAACGCGTCAGGCGCGGTGATCACCGATCCATTCTCTGATTTCGAGAGTTCGAACGATCTTCGCGACGCTCTCGCATCGGTGATTGGCCGCTATTCACAGTACAGCGCAAATCTCGTGTACGACGCGAATGGTCAACTTCAACAAGTCGGTACGCCGACGGATCGTTCGTTTGCAACCGAGGAATACGAGTGGTACTTCCAGGATTCATGGCGCATGCGCCCGAACTTCACTTTGAACTACGGCGTTCGCTGGTCCACGTCCACTCCGGTTTACGAACGAAACGGTCTCCAGGTCGTTCCGAACATCAATCTGACCGACTACTTCAACCAGCGAGTTGAAAGCTCGAATGCCGGCGTTCCCTTCACCGACCCGATCACTTTCGTGCTGGGCGGCAAAGCGAACAACGCAGCGGGCTACTACGAGCAGGACTGGAACAACTGGGCGCCGACGGTTTCGTTTGCCTGGTCACCAGACCTCGGCGAAAACTGGTTCGGCAGACTCTTCGGTCGCAACGGTAAGAGCGTGCTCCGCGGCGGTTTCCGCATGACTTACGACCGCATCGGCAGCCAACTCGCAGTCAATTTCGATCTCAACAACCTGGCCGGATTCACCTCCGCTCGTAACATCAACGCAAACACGTTCGACGTGTGTTGTAGTGAAGAGGATCTTGGACCGCAGTTTGGCGGTTCGAATCCGAACGTCCGCACGCTTCCTTTCCCGGGCGCGACTGGACCGATCCCCACTTCGCTCAACTTCCCGCTGACCGTGCCGTCTGATGAAGATCAGCGCATCGAGGTCTCGCTCGACCAGGGAATCACAACCCCATACAACTACAGCTTCAACT
The DNA here is from genome assembly GCA_035761985.1 of Pyrinomonadaceae bacterium. Lineage (GTDB taxonomy): Bacteria > Acidobacteriota > Blastocatellia > Pyrinomonadales > Pyrinomonadaceae > PSRF01. The sequence continues at coordinate 8,701 of DASTQB010000049.1, read as the reverse complement.
TCTCCTATGGCCGTGAACTCGGCAAGGGACTGTCGTTTGAAGCCAGTTACGTCGGTCGCTTCGCACGCAAGCTGCTCGCTTCGCGCGACATCATGCAGCTCAACAACATTCGCGACCCTGCGTCGGGAATGACCTACTACGAAGCAGTCAACATGCTGGTCGACTTCCGGTATCAGAACCGGGAGATCAATTCGATCCCGAACATTGCGTTCTTCGAGAATATGTTCCCGTTCATGAACGAGTGGTGGGGAGATACATCGTTGACGAACACGCAGGCGGCTTATGCGTTCGTCGCGCCGGGCGCACTCGGTGGCGGCGATCTGATCGACTACACGTTCCTGCAGTTGCTCTGGGACGACGCTCCCGGCTGCGTGACGTGTCCGTTCGGGGGGGGACCAGGAAACGTCAACAACCTGTTCTACCAGCCGCAGTTTGGCGCGCTCTCGGCCTTCTCGACGATTGCGAGATCAAACTACAACTCGTTACAGCTCAGCCTGCGACAGCGGCTGCGTGACGACATCACGTTTGACTTCAACTACACCTACGGCCATTCACTCGACAACGCTTCGGGCCTGCAAAACTCGGCCAGCTACGGCACCGCGTTTATCGTGAATGCCCTTGATCCGGATGGTAACTACGCGAGTTCGGATTTCGACGCCCGGCACATCATCAATGCCAACTGGGTGATCGGACTTCCGTTCGGACGTGGCAAACGTTTCCTGACCAACGCGAGCAACTTTGTGGACCAGGCATTTGGCGGCTGGCAGTTCACCGGAATTTTCCGTTACAACACCGGCTTGCCGATTCAGACGCCGTTCGATTGCTGCGTCTGGGCGACGAACTGGAACGTGCAGTCAAACGGCGTTCGAGTTCAGCCGGTGCAGTCGTCGCCGACGGCAAATGGACCGAACGGGACTCCGAACATCTTCAGCGATCCTGAAGCTGTTTATCAAAGTTTCCGTCCGGCTCGTCCTGGTGAAATCGGCGATCGTAACGTGCTGCGTGCTCCGGGATACGTCTCGCTCGACGCAGGACTTTACAAGTCGTTCCGAATGCCGTGGGAAGGTCATGCATTGCAGTTCCGTTGGGAAGTCTTCAACGTCACCAACACTCAGCGGTTTGATGGTCTGACCATCTCCGATCTGAGTTTGGGAACGGATCCATTCCTCGGCGGAAGTCCGAATTCCGACTTCGGTCGCTTCACCTCAACTCAAGCACCTTTGAATGAAACCAAAGCAGGCCGCGTAATGCAGTTTGCGCTTCGGTACACCTTCTAAGGAACATCCCCCACAGATTTCGCGGCATGCGCAGTTTTCAAAACTGTGCATGTCTGCGAAAATCTGTGGCCGATGCTTCAGTTCCTGAACATCTCCAACATAGCTTTAATCGATTGTATGCAGGTTGAGTTTGATGCAGGGCTCAATCTGCTTACCGGTGAAACTGGCTCCGGGAAGTCGATCATCGTCGATGCGCTCGGCGTGCTCATTGGCGGCAGATTCACTAACGAGTTACTCAAGAGCGGTAGTGAACGTGGATCGATCGAAGGTCTTTTTTCAGTCGCGCCGAATCCGGAGCTTGAATCGATACTCGAAAACGCCGGACTCGAGCCCGCAACTGAACTGATCATTCGTCGCGAGATCTCTTCAACCGGTCGCAACAAGATCTTCATCAACAACCAACTCGCTACACACGCGCTGCTTCGCGATCTGCGGCCGTTCCTCGTCGACATTCACGGGCAGGGAGATCAGCAGACGCTTTTCAATCCCGACACGCATCTCGAGATACTCGACGCGTTTGCCGGGAATGCGGCGTTGCGCGCCGAAGTTGCAGAAGCTTATCAACGCTGGACTGGGTTGCGCCGCGAGCTTGAATCGCTGCGTCATGATGAGGCCGAGAAGTTTCAGCTTGTTGATACGTTGAAGTTTCAGATTGGCGAGATCGAGCACGCGCAGTTGTCGGTTGGTGAAGATGAAAGGCTTGACGAGGAGCGACGGCGTCTGGCGAACGTCGAGAAATTAACTGAGTTGTGTCAGTCGAGTTATAGCCGGATTTACGAAGACGATGATGCGGCGCTCGCGCGCATTCGACTGTCTCTGAAGGATGTTGAAGAGCTGGCGGAGTATGAGTCGAGCTTTCGTGATTACGTTGAGAGTTTAGAGACGGCGCGGGCGGTGCTCGAAGATCTTTCGTTTTCGTTGCGTGATTTTGCTGACCGGCTGGAGTTTTCGCCGTCGCGTTTGGCTGAGATTGAAGATCGGCTGGCGGAGATTTCGCGTTTGAAGCGGAAGTATGGCGGATCGATCGAGGCTGCGCTCGACCACCTGGCGCGTTCGGAAGATCGTCTGCGACAGATCGAGACTGCTGACGAGCGCGAGCAGGAGTTGAACGCCGAACTTGCAGCGGCTCGCGAGCATTATCTCGAGCGCGCGCGGAAGTTGCACAAAGAGCGTGTGCGTGCGGCGAAGCGGTTTGAGCAGGCTGTTGAGAAAGGGATCGGTGAAGTCGCGCTGGATCGCGCGCGTTTTCAGGTGCAGCTGTCAGACCGTGCTGATTCACCGGGCGACAGAGGCATCGATCATATGGAGTTTTACTTTTCCGCAAACGTGGGTGAGGAAGTTAAACCACTGGCGCGAGTGGCGTCAGGTGGCGAAGCGTCGCGTTTGATGCTGGTGTTGAAGACGGTGGCGAATGGTTCGCAGTTTCCGCGCACGATCGTGTTTGACGAGATCGATACAGGCATCGGCGGTCGCGTCAGTGAAGCGGTCGGGATTAAACTGAAGAAGCTCTCGCAAACGAACCAGGTTTTGTGCGTGACGCACCAGCCGCAGATTGCGCGCTTTGCCGATAGTCATCTGGTGGTGCATAAAGAGGCGTTGAAGGATCGCACACAGGTGAGTGTCGATAAACTCGACAAGGCCGGACGCATCGAAGAGCTCGCGCGCATGCTCACCGGCGCGGAGATCACTGACAGCGCCCGCCGCCACGCGAAAGAGTTGTTGAAGATCTAACGCTCTTTGCTCCGTAGGAGCAACATGTTTATAGTTTGGCTACACTCCTAACATGGCGCTCCTTACGGAGCGCGATGTGTTTTAGGCTAACAATTAGCTATAAACATGCTGCTCCTACGGAGCAAAGAAGAATAATTTTCTATGAGCACAGAACCAAATAAGGTTATTTATTCGATGGTCGGCGTTAGTAAGTTTTACGACAAGAAGCCGGTCCTCAAAGACATTTATCTGTCTTACTTCTATGGCGCGAAGATTGGCGTGATCGGGTTGAACGGGTCGGGAAAGTCTTCGCTGCTGCGGATCCTCGCCGGAGTGGATAAAGATTTCGTGGGTGAGACCGTTATCTCGCCGGGTTTCACTGTTGGCTATCTCGAACAGGAACCGCTGATTGACGACTCGCGCACGGTGCGCGAGGTTGTTGAAGAGGCAGTGCAGGAAACCGTCAACCTGCTAAAAGAGTTTGAAGAGATCAACGCGAAGTTTGGCGAAGAGATGTCAGACGACGAGATGTCGGCGCTGCTCGAACGCCAGGGCGAAGTGCAGGAAAAACTCGACGCGCAGGATGCGTGGGATCTCGATTCACGCCTTGAAATGGCGATGGATGCGTTGCGATGTCCGCCGCCTGAGACGCCTGTGAAAGTGTTGTCGGGAGGCGAGCGACGGCGAGTTGCGCTGTGCCGTTTGTTGCTGCAGAAACCCGACATCCTGCTGCTCGATGAGCCGACAAACCATCTCGACGCTGAGTCAGTCGCATGGCTCGAACATCACTTGCAAAGCTACGCGGGCACGATCATCGCAGTCACTCACGATCGGTATTTTCTCGACAACGTCGCCGGCTGGATACTCGAACTCGATCGCGGCCAGGGCATTCCGTGGAAGGGCAACTACTCTTCATGGCTCGAACAAAAACAGGAACGCCTGCGACGTGAAGAGAAGTCGGAAACTGAACGACAAAAAACTCTGCAACGCGAGCTCGAGTGGATTCGCATGTCGCCGAAGGCGCGCCACGCCAAAGGCAAAGCCAGGATCAACTCGTACGAGGATCTGTTGCGACAGGAATCTGAGAAACGGCGCGAAGATCTCGAGATTCACATTCCCGCTGGACCACGATTAGGCAACGTCGTAATCGAAGCCGATCACGTGCGTAAGGCTTACGGGCAGAACCTGCTCGTCGACGACATGAACTTCGCGCTTCCGCCGGGTGGAATCGTCGGCGTGATTGGTCCAAACGGTGCCGGCAAGACGACGCTGTTTCGAATGATCACCGGTCAGGAGCTGCCTGACGAGGGCACGATTCGCAAAGGTGAAACTGTCGTGCTGGCTTATGTCGATCAGAGCCGCACACTCGATCCGGACAAGTCGATCTGGGAAGAGATCAGCGGCGGCGAAGACATGTTGAAACTCGGCCCGCGCGAAGTTAACTCGCGTGCTTACGTTGCGCGGTTTAACTTTTCGGGTTCGGATCAGCAGAAGAAGGTTGGGATGTTGTCGGGTGGTGAACGCAATCGCGTTCACCTCGCGAAGATGTTGAAAGAGGGTGCGAACGTACTGCTGCTGGACGAGCCGACGAACGATCTCGACGTCAACACGTTGCGCGCGCTGGAAGAAGCACTGGAAAACTTTGCGGGCTGTGCGGTGGTGATCTCGCACGACCGCTGGTTTCTGGATCGGATTGCGACGCACATGCTGGCGTTTGAGGGTGACAGCAAGGTCGTTTGGTTCGAGGGCAATTACTCGGACTACGAAGCGGATCGCAAAGCGCGCCTCGGCCCGGCCGCCGAAACCCCGCACCGGATTAAATACCGCCAGCTCACACGTTAGACAGGATTTACATGATTGATAAGATTTACATGTAAATCCTGCAAATCCTGAAATCCTGTCAAAAGGATCTTGAAATGAAAACTTTTTTAATTACCCTTTTACTGCTGACCTTTCCCCAGGAAAATACTGATTCGATTAGAAACTTTCTGCGAATCAACGATCAGTTCTGCACCGGCGGGCAGCCACGCCTCGAGCATCTCGAGAAACTCAAAGCCGAAGGCGTCAAAGCCATCATCAACCTCCGCCAGCCCAGCGAACATCGCGCGCCGGAAGAAGAATCCAAAGCCAAAGAACTCGGCCTGCGCTACTTCAACATCCCCGTCGTCTACGCCAACCCCAAAGAAGAACAGGTCACGGAGTTTCTCAAGATCACCGACGATCCTGAGAACCGTCCTGCGTTCATCCATTGCACATCCGCAATCCGCGTCGGCGCGTTCTGGCTGATCCGCAGAGTGCTGCGCGACGGCTGGAAGTTTGACGACGCACACGAAGAAGCAAAGAAGGTTGGCCTGCGTGAGGCCCCTCACCTCGTCGAGTTCGCGCGCCAGTACATCGACAAGCACAGCAAAAAGGCTTCACTTCCCTCTCACCCGTTATCGTTCGGCGTCTTCACGGCGCGCTTCGATCCGGCCGGCACGTTCACACTCTCTGGCGATCGCTGGCCCAAACTCGACGGTACGTGGAAACACCTCGGCTCCGAAGTTGAACTCTCAATGAGCGGCGGCCCCGGCGGTTGTGATGGACCAGGCAAGTATCAGATCGACACCGACGGCAAACGCGTCACGTTCAACCTTGTCGCGGACGAGTGCAGGCCACGACAGATGATTCTGAACGGCAGCACATGGCTGCCTGCGGGTGAAGCGGCAGCCAAGCCAGTCAGAAACATCAAGACCACCTTCGTCTCCCGGCCAGGCTCACGTGCCGAATGGGACAAAGGACGCTGGTTCTCGTTTCGTGGTCCAAATGCGTCCGGCGTCGCCGACGGCCAGAATCTTCCCGACGAGTGGAACGCAAAAACAGGTCAGAACATTCTCTGGCGCACTCCGATTCCCGGTCTGGCCCATTCAAGCCCGATCGTCTGGTCCAATCAGATCTACGTGACGTCTGCGATCAGCACGGATCCGAAGGCGTCGTTTCGTCCCGGACTTTACGGCGACGGCGACGCCTCGAAAGACCGTTCGCATCACCGCTGGGTCCTCTACGCGATCGACAAACGCACCGGCAAGATCCGCTGGGAACGGACCGCGTACGAGGGCGAGCCACTCGAGAAACGTCACATCAAAGCCACGTACGCCAACGCCACTCCCGCAACAGACGGGCGCATTGTCGTGGCGTGGTTCGGATCGCAGGGCGTGCATGCCTACGACGTGAGGGGGAATTTCCTCTGGAAAGTGGATCTGGGCCGCGTCGACATGGGCGCGTACGACCTTCCGACTTATGAATGGGGCCCGGCGAGTTCGCCCATCATCTGGAAGAATTACGTGATCCTTCAGTGCGACACGCAAACCGATTCATTCATAATGGCGCTGGAATCAAGCACAGGGAAGTTAGTCTGGAAAACGGATCGCGACGAGATCCCTTCGTGGGGAACACCTACAGTCGTAACCACCGCGGACGGCGACGAGCTGGTCACAAACGGTTCAAACTTCATCCGCGGATACGATCCACGCACCGGAAAAGAACTCTGGCGTCTCGGCAAGAGTTCAAAGATAACTGCGCCGACGCCGATCTTTGCCGAGGATGTGCTCGTGGTGGTAAGTGGTCGTGGACCAGAGCGACCGATCTACGTGATGAAAGCAGGTGGGCGCGGCGATCTCACCTTGCCGGATGGAAAGACCAGCAGCGACACGATTCTCTGGAGCCGCACCGGGCGCGGTTCTTACATGCCGACGCCGCTCATCTACAACGGCATTCTTTACGTGCTGGGAAACAACGGGACGTTCGATGCTTACAGGCTGAAGACAGGCGAGGAGCTTTACCGCCAGCGATTGCCGGTGGTTGGCAGCGGCTTCAGTGCTTCGCCCGTTGCTGCTGACGGAAAGATTTACTTATCGAATGAAGACGGTGAGATCGTTGTAGTGGCTGCCGGTGAGAAATTCGCCCACATTGCGACAAACAACGTGGGCGAACTCCTCATGGCGACGCCTGCGCTCTCAGATGGCGTGATGTACGTGCGGTCTAACGCGAGTCTCTTCGCCATCGGAAAAAAGAAGTAACGCCGATTACCGCAACTGCTGGATTTGAAGATCGCCGCCTGCGTATTTGATCTCGGGGAAGTCAATCGCGGCGAGCGGGAAGCTCTTGCAAGTCACCATCCTGCTCAGGCCCAGGCCGGCTGGAATGCCGACGTCGTCACGACGCTCGGCGTCAGTGGCCCACCACGTCAGCTTCGCACCGTCGTCGTTAGGAACCTCGGCGTCTTGTGGAAACCACGTGATGGCCGAATTCTGAAAAATACCCCACGCAACCCTGTCCCTTGAACCGTCGATTCCGTTGTCTTCGATAACCAGCAACACTCGCGATCCGATTGCGCCCGGAAAGTTTGACTCGAAGATCTCACCGCCGATCACGGCCGTGTTCTTAACGGTCTGCATGCAATCAAACCTGGCCCGCAGCAGCAGGCCCTGGGTTGTCGGCTTTTCCGGATTGTCAGGATCGTCGACCGGGATTGCTACCGGATCGCTGTAGGTCATGTCACCGGCTGCCAGGTTCTCCGCTTGTTCTGTAACCTTGAATTCTAGAAACCTTGTTTCCCCATCTTGTAAAGCAAATTTGAAAGAGCCAGCGGCTGAAGTTCCCTCGGCGTCTGCCAAAACCAGTCCTGGTAAAGCCAAACACACAAGCAACAATGCCATAATCGAAGCGCCTATAATGCTTTTCATGAGAGGTCTCCTGTTTTATTGGACAAGATTTTCGGTGGGCCGCTTTAATGATGAGTAATCCATCAAAAGTCGATTCGCATCACGCAACGCGAATGAACGAGGATCGGCACCAGAATGTAACGCGCATTTTCTGGCCATTTATGGCCATACTTTTTTCGTCGGGGTCGGGGGAGCGTCAGGTTAACTCCAAGGGCCACGTTTAGGCAAGGTCGAACCGGCGATGTGCGGGTTGAGGGTTGAGTCTGTAGAATACAAACCTGTCTATGATTGAAGTCTTGAATCTGCTGATCGTGGTTTTTCTGGTCCTGGCGAACGGGTTCTTTGTGGCGTCGGAGTTTGCGCTCGTCGGGGTGCGGAAATCGCGAATCGAAACGCTGGCGAATTCCGGTAGCCTCAGGGCAAAGCGATTGCTGCCGCTCGTCAACAACCTCAATGCATACATCTCTGCAACACAGCTCGGTATCACGCTCGCTTCACTCGCACTAGGCTGGATCGGCGAACCGGCGGTCGCCCACTTGCTGGAGATACCTCTCAAAGGTCGAATTTCCGAGACGTTGTTGCACACGCTCGCGTTTGCCATCGCGTTCAGCATCATCACCTTTCTTCACATCGTTCTCGGCGAACTGGCGCCCAAGACTTTGGCGCTCGAACGTGCTGAAAAGACTGCACTCGCCATCGCCCTGCCGCTCCAGATCTTTTACAAAGTCTTTCGCTGGCCCATACAGGTCCTCGACTGGGCCGGCACCCGCACTGTTCGTTTGTTCGGACTGCATCCTTCGAGCGGTCACGCATCGATCTACACTGAAGACGAGTTGCGACAACTGATCGATATTTCACGGCAAAGCGGCCATCTCGAACCTGAGGAACAACGGCTCATCAACAGTGTGCTCGATTTTTCTGACGCGCAGGTACGCGAGGCCATGATTCCGCGCACCGCAGTTGCCGCGCTGCCGGTCACCGCAACACTCGAAGAGACCAAAACCGCATTTC
>DASTQB010000048.1:0-18698 GCA_035761985.1 Pyrinomonadaceae bacterium | reverse complement strand
GCTGCCGCCACTGCCCGCACCGGTTGTTGCGCCGCCCCAGTCAAAGCCCGTGAAATCGAAACCCGGTGACGTGCGGCTGCTTGATGGACCAGCACCTCGCGCCGCTGCGTCGGCGAGGTTTTCAGAGTATTGCCCGAAACGATCGTAGACGCTTCGCTTCTTGGGATCGGACAGCACGTCGTGCGCTTCCGACATCAATTTGAAGCGTTCCTCGGCTGTTTTATCACCCGGATTTACGTCAGGGTGATACTTCCGCGCCAAACGCCGGTAAGCCTTCTTGATCTCGTCAGGCTTCGCGTCGCGCTTGATGCCGAGTATTTCGTAATAATCTTGCTTAGCTGCCATCTACGTTGAATCAAATAGGTCTAATAGGACCTATTCGACTTATAGGACCTATATTTCTTGAAGAAAAGGCGGAGGTAAATTGCATCTCCGCCTCTTCTTCAATCAGCAATGGCCATCACGCCAATGCGTTTACTTGTTTTCCTCTACATCCACATACTCGGCGTCGATGACGTTGTCGTCAGCCGAAGCGCCCGAGCCCGAGGATGATGCGCCTGCTGCCGAAGCCTGGTCGCCAGCCGGTTGCGCTCCCGGCGGTGGCGCCTGCTGATAAAGCGCTTCAGCCAACTTGTGCGACGCAGCTTGCAGTTGATTGAACGCGTCGTTGAGCCTCTCAACTCCACCTTCAGCCAACGCCTTCTTCGCATCAGCTATCGCCGACTCGACATCAGCAGCAACTGCTCCGACCTTCTCGCGATTGTCCGAAAGCGTCTTCTCCATCTGATAGACCAGGCCATCCAGACGGTTACGAGCTTCGATCTCCTCGCGCTTCCGTGCGTCGTCAGCCGAATGCGACTCGGCGTCTCTCATCATCTTGTCGATCTCTTCCTTCGACAAGCCTGACGAAGCCGTGATCGTGATCTTCTGCTCACGACCAGTTCCCATGTCCTTCGCCGACACGTTAACGATGCCATTCGCGTCGATGTCGAAAGCTACTTCAACCTGCGGCATGCCACGCGGTGCCGGTGGAATACCAACGAGGTGAAACTTCCCGAGCGTGCGATTGTCTGATGCCATCGGTCGCTCACCTTGCAACACGTGAACTTCGACCGAAGTTTGATTGTCAGACGCAGTCGAGAAGATCTCCGACTTCCGCGTAGGAATCGTCGTGTTTCTCTCGATCAACTTGGTGAACACTCCGCCCAGCGTCTCGATACCGAGGCTCAGCGGCGTTACGTCGAGCAGCAGGATGTCAGTCTTTTCACCCGACAGAACACCCGCCTGCACCGCAGCACCGACAGCTACCACTTCGTCAGGGTTCACGCTCTTGTTTGGTTCCTTGCCAAACATCTCCTTGACCATTTCCTGGACCTTCGGGATGCGGGTTGAACCACCAACAAGCACGACCTCGTCGATCTTTCTTGCATCGAGGCCCGCATCTTTCAATGCAGTTTCAACCGGACCTCTGAGTCGAGAAAGAATCGGCTCGACCAACTGCTCGAAACGCGCTCGCGTCAGTTTCATTGCGAGGTGCTTCGGACCTGACTGATCGGCGGTGACGAAGGGTAGATTGACTTCCGTCTCCATCGTGCTGGAGAGCTCGATCTTCGCCTTCTCAGCAGCTTCTTTCAGACGCTGCAACGCCATCTTGTCGTTTGAAAGGTCGATGCCCTGGTCTTTGCGAAACTCGTCGATGATCCACTCGATCAGACGCTCGTCAATGTCGTCGCCGCCGAGGTGCGTGTCACCGTTGGTCGACTTAACTTCGACTACGCCTTCACCGACTTCGAGAATCGAAATATCAAACGTACCGCCGCCGAAGTCGAACACTGCGATCGTCTCGTCTTTCTTCTTGTCGAGACCGTATGCCAACGCCGCCGCTGTGGGCTCGTTGACGATACGCATCACTTCGAGACCCGCGATCTTGCCGGCGTCTTTCGTTGCCTGGCGCTGCGAGTCGTTGAAGTAAGCCGGGACCGTGATCACAGCCTTGTCGACTTTCTGGCCGAGATAATCTTCGGCTGACTGCTTCATCTTCTGAAGAATGATCGCCGAGATCTCCGGCGGGCTCCACTCTTTGCCGCCGGCGCCGATGCGCACGTCGCCGCCGCTTCCCGCGCTCTGAACTTTATAAGGGACCTGCTTGATTTCTTCGGTAACTTCGTTATAGCGACGTCCCATAAATCGCTTGATTGAATAGACAGTATTTTCAGGATTGGTTACCGCTTGTCGCTTGGCAACCTGACCAACAAGGCGACTGCCGTCTTTGGTGAAAGCCACAACCGATGGAGTGGTGCGGCCACCTTCGGAGTTGGTGATCACAGTCGGCTCGCCGCCTTCCATCACCGCCACGACCGAGTTGGTTGTTCCCAGGTCAATTCCAATAATCTTGCTCATCTTCTTTTTGTCTCCAAACCTTGCTTGAGTAAAACGTTCGGACCCGGCGCGACTGCGCTCGGTTGCATGAGGCGCGACGCCGCTGTCCTAGCAAACGACACTCACCTTGAACGCTCGGTCAATATAATACTTGAGCGTACCCTTGTCAACTTTCTTTGAGTGTGTTCTCGTCGTGGCGGCGGTCTTCGTTGACGAGTTTGGAGACGAAGAAGACGTAATGGGCGCCGGAAAGTAGGGCGAAGGTGAAGACGGTCGTGTAAACCGTGGGAAGGTAATAGCCAGTGCCGTAGGGAACGCTCGCGGCGAACATAACTGCGCCGATGGCGATGATCTGAACCGTGGTGTTGATCTTCCCCAGCATCGAGGGACGGAAGCGCCGAAATCCCGTGACGATGTTGATCGCCGCTGCCCCAACGAGGATAAACACGTCGCGGCTGATTACGGCGACAGTTACCCAGAACGGTACAGGCAGGTGCGACGGCACGGGCGGAGGGAAAACCGACCGCATCGACAACACGACAAAAGCCGTGACGAGCAGAAGTTTATCGGCTATCGGGTCCAGGATCGTTCCGAGCTGTGAACTTTGATCGAAGCGCCGGGCGAGCAGGCCGTCGAGGGCGTCGGTCAGGCCCGCGACCACGAAAACGGTAAGTGCTAGTAGAAATCGCTGGTAAAAAAGTAGGGAGACGAAGACCGGAATCAAAACCATCCGGAACACTGTCAGGAGGTTAGGAACAGTGACTATCCGCGATGACATTTATGATTTATGACAGGACTCATCCTGTCCGAAGCTCTAACAGCGAGATTTCAGGAGGGCATCCGTACCTGATCGGCAAAACCACGGTTCCCAAACCGCGGTTGACGTAAATCTGCGTATTTCCCTGGCGCCCGAGACCTTTCAGCATCCGCCGGCGCACGCGTCCGGAAGCACTGCGTTCAGCTCTAATCGCCACCTGGCCACCGTGCGTGTGTCCACTCAAAACCAGATCGACTCCGGCTCGAGCTGCGCGTCTCAGGACCACGGGATTGTGCGCCAGCAGCAGCTTCATCTCGTCACGGCTGGATCCCGCGAGCGCGAGCGAGATGTCTTCGAGACCGACCATCGTGTCGTCGACACCTGCCAGCCAGAATGCCGCGCCGTTTCTCTCGAAGCGCATGCCCTCGTTGATCAGGACGTTGATTCCCTCGGCACGAAACAGGTCGGTGATAAGCGCCGCGTCAGTCCAGTGGTCGTGATTCCCAAGCACCGCGTAAACGCCATGTCGCGCTTCCAAACGGCCCAGCATTTCCGCACATGGAGCGGCGTACTGCCGTTCTTTCGAGATGTAGTCGCCGGTCAGCGCGATGATGTCCGGCTTGAGACGGTTTGCAGTCTCGACTGCTTGTTCGATCTGGGCGGTGCTTGAAAACGGCCCGTGATGAATGTCTGAGAGCTGCACCACGCGAAATCCATCAAACGCCTCCGGCAAACGGCTCAACTGGATGCGTGTGTGCTCGATGCTGAGCATGTAAGGCTCAGTGAGCGCAGCGCGGGCGACATGCGTCAAGCTCACCGCGAGTGAACGCAATGGAGTGTCAGCTCTGTTGGAACCACGAGAAGGCGCGACACGTCTGCGCTGGTTCCATCTAATCGGAGTCGCCATATTAGGGAGTTTGTTATGGCGCCCACTGCCGGGCAAGCGCCTAAGTGCGGCGCATTATAGAGACCTCGCCCGGACGACGCAACCCGTAACCTACAAGAAGTCCCACTCTGGTTGACGAAAGATGTGCCATAATCGGCCACTTCGTCCAAAAACCTAATGAAACGAACAACTCTCGCCCTTGCCACAAGTCTGTTTTTTATTTTTCCGAAAGCCGTGATGGCAGCCGAGCCGGCCGGTGGCGCCGGTCACGGTCTGGATCCGTCTGTCTTGATCGGCGTGGCCGTGATGCTGGTAGCGGCAAAGCTTGCAGGCGAGTTGTTTGAACGGATGAAGCAATCGTCCGTGTTAGGCGAACTGTTTGCCGGGATCGTGCTGGGAAACCTCGTGATTTTTGGAATCTACGCGGTCGAGCCGCTGAAGACAAACGCAACGATTGCCGCACTCGCCGAGCTCGGAGTAATCATTCTGTTGTTCGAAGTCGGTCTGGAATCTGACTTGAAGGAGATGATGGAAGTCGGGTTCTCGTCGCTGCTGGTCGCGGTTCTGGGTGTGATCGCTCCGTTCTTGTTGGGCTGGGTTGTGTCTGCGTACTTTATACCGGATGAACCACGGCTCACCCACATCTTTATCGGCGCAACGCTCTGCGCGACGAGTGTAGGCATAACGGCGCGCGTGTTTAAGGATCTCGGAAAGCTCGCCACACGCGAGGCACGCATCATCCTCGGCGCTGCGGTGATCGACGACGTGCTCGGCCTTTTGATCCTCGCTGTCGTGGCCGGCGTGATCAGGGCCGCGGCAACTGGTGCGACACTTTCAATCGTCGAGATCGGTTCGATCGCGCTCACATCATTCGCATTCCTGATCGGATCGATCGTTATCGGCCAGTTCCTGATGCCGCGCTTGCTGCGTGCTGCGGGTCGACTCGCAACCAGAGGTGTTCTGTTAACCTTCGCAATCTCAACCTGCCTCGCACTTGCATGGGCCGCCGGGCAGGCCGGACTCGCGCCAATCGTCGGCGCGTTTGCAGCCGGACTGATTCTCGACGAGGTGCACTACAAACCGCCGGGTGGCCGGAAGGAACGCGACCTCAACGCTCTTCTGCAACCTGTAAGCATCGTGCTCGTGCCAATATTCTTCGTGTTGATGGGATTGAAAGTCGACTTACGACTCTTCAGTCAAGTCGGCATTCTTGGATTTGCGCTGGCGCTGACGCTCGCAGCGATCGTCGGCAAGCAGGTTTGCTCGCTTGGCGTTGTGGAGCGCGGGGTGAACCGTCTGGCAGTCGGGGTCGGTATGATTCCGCGTGGCGAGGTTGGTCTGATATTCGCTGGAATCGGCGCGACGCTGATGCTGCCGTCAGCCACAGGAGGTAGCATGCCTGTGATTAGCTCGGCAGTTTTCGGCGCCGTTGTTATCATGGTCATCATCACAACACTAATAACGCCGATCGCGCTGAAGTCAGCAATGGGAAGATCGGCCGGGCAGCGAAAGAGCAAAGGGGGCGCTTAGACCATGGCAACAAAGAAGGACCAGCACAAAGCCGGCATACCGGAGAAACCGCGCGGGCAGCAGACTGGCTTTGCCGGTAATCCGGATCAGAATCGCGAAGAGATAAATAAGACGCCGGCGTTGCGAGGCCGCCGCAAGAAAGACAACAAGATGTTTGGCGATGCTTCGGAGCAACACGTCGCGGCCAATCCGGCAAATCCGAGTACAAACTCTCCCTCGACCGTTGCGAACCTCGGATCAAAGAAGAGCCCGCAAGGCGGCGAGCGTGCCTTCAAACGCCGCATGGCGCGCAAGTAGCGAAAGAATCAGACAGACAAGGAGCGCATACGCTGAACGCGGAAAACTCCTGGAGGGCATTTTATTCTCCACTTAAAAATCCGCGCCGGAGGTCCGTGCAAATCTGCGGCCCTTATTCAACAACCCACGTATCGCCGCTATGAATCAGCTTCTCCAGACTTCCCGGTCCCACCTTTGCGATAGACGCGTCGATCTGATCCATCATCATGTCTTCGTAAGTTGGGCGGTCGATCGTCCTGAAGATGCCGACTGGTTGCGGAAACTCCGGTTGCTCCATTCGCGCGAGCATAAACGCCACCGACGGATCGTTGAGGTGAATATCGTGCACCAGCAGATCGTTTTCGGTGATGCCATTCTCGCCGATGGTCACGACCTCAGGCAGCGCGCCGTTCATGCGAATGCCCTTGTTGCGGTCTTTGCCGAAGATCATCGGTTTGCCATGCTCGAGATAGAGCACGCGGTCGGAACGGACGCTGCGGTCGGCGAAGTGGTCGAACGCTTTGTCGTTGAAGATGTTGCAGTTTTGGTAGACCTCGATAAACGAGATGCCTTTGTGTTTGGCGGCTGCCTCGACCATCGCGCCGAGATGTTTGACGTCGATGTCGATCGAGCGCGCGACAAACGTCGCCTCGCTGGCGATGGCGAGTGAGAGAGGATTGATCGGGTAGTCGATTGTGCCCGAAGGCGTCGACTTCGTTTTCTTACCGAATTCGGACGTAGGGCTGTACTGGCCTTTCGTCAAACCGTAAATACGGTTATTGAAAAGTATGTAATTCAGGTCGAGGTTGCGGCGGATAGCGTGGATGAAGTGGTTGCCGCCGATCGAAAGCGCATCGCCGTCGCCGGTGATGACCCAAACGCTGAGCTCAGGATTGGCACACTTGATACCGGTAGCGATTGCGGGCGCGCGTCCATGGATGCCGTGGAAGCCGTAAGTGTTCATGTAGTACGGAAAACGCGACGAGCATCCGATGCCGGAGACGAAGACGATCTTTTCGCGCGGGATGCCGAGATCGGGCATCACTTTTTGCACGTTGTTGAGGATGGCGTAGTCGCCACAGCCCGGGCACCAACGCACTTCCTGATCGGAAACGAAATCAGCCTTCTTCAATTGCCCCGGGGGCGGCGCAACTTTGCCCGAAACGGCGGAGCCTGTATCACTCTCCGCCGACACGCTGACGTCGGTTAGCGGTTTGTTGGTGTTTCCATTCCCACTATGTCCGTTACTCTGTGTGCTCATTATTTCTCCTGAACCGAATCGCTCTTTCTAACGGCTTCTTCCAACTCGAGATACTTTGTTCGAACGTAAGGATCGAGTTTCTCTGCGAAATCCGCGTCCAGTTTTCGAACTTTGATCAACTCCTGAACGTCTGCCAGGTCCTTCAATCGATCCGCCGCCGAAATCCCTGACGCGAGCTTTAACTCGATCAACTTTTCGAGAGTTACAAATCTAATCCCATCAATTTCCGTCGAAGCATCAGCAGGCACCGGCATGCTGACCGGCTTCGGTCTGCCGTCGCCGGGATATTCGCCCGTGGTCATCACTTCGATCGTTACATTATCGGTTGTTGACCGAAGTCTCTTTCTTGCTCCCGGAAACGCCGGCGCATAACCCAACCCAATCAACTCCTCGTGAAACTTCTCCAAACCCTCAGCAGTCATCACCAAATCGATATCTTCGGTGAAACGCGGATAACCATGCGCCAGCAAAGCAACCGGCCCAATCACCATGTAATCGATGCCCCGTTCACCCAAATCGTTTGTGAGACGCGAAAGAGTCTTGTTGAGATTTCCTTCACCCATAAAGTAACGCAGCCCCTCCGCATAAATCTCCGGAATCGACCTCCCTTGCTCTATGCTTGTGGGGCGCGTAACCATTCAGCGTTACAAATACTCTTCAACCTTTCTGACAATCTCGCGGATCTGGAACGGGCGGCCTTTCACTTTAGAAAAGGGCACCGCGTCAACCAGGTATCGCGCCCTGATCATCGTGCAGAGCTGGCCCAGGTTCATCTCCGGAACAATGACCGTTTCGAAGCCTGCCAGCACTTCGCCGAGATTGCGTGGGAACGGATTCAGATGCCGCAGGTGTGCCGACGAAACGCTCTTGCCCTCGCGTTGCATCTTCTCAACTGCCGAACTGATCGAACCGTAAGTCGAACCCCATCCGAGCACTAAAACCTTGCCCGTCTTCTCGCCCATCACTTCAACAAGCGGCACATCCGCAACTGCTCGATCGATCTTCTCCTGTCGCAGCTTGACCATCAGATGATGGTTCTCGGGATCGTAGTTTACGTTGCCGGTGATGTGCTGCTTTTCGATACCGCCGATGCGATGTTCGAGTCCGGGCGTCCCCGGAAGGGCAAACGGGCGCGCCAGCGTTTCGGGATCCCGCGCGTAAGGCATGAACGTCGCCGGATCGCTGTGAAACTTAACTTCGATCTTCGGCAATTCATGGATCTCCGGAATCGCCCACGGCTCCGCGCCGTTCGCGAGATAACCGTCAGAAAGGTAAAACACGGGCGACATGTACTTAAACGCCAGTCTCACCGCTTCAATCGCCATGTGGAAACAATCAGCGGGCGTCGCCGGCGCTACAACGATCGCCGGACACTCGCCGTTTCGTCCCCAAACTGCCTGGAACAGATCCGCCTGCTCGGTTTTCGTCGGAAGTCCCGTCGACGGTCCGCCACGCTGAACGTTCACGATCACGAGCGGCAGTTCAGTCATCACTGCGAGACCGATTGCTTCCTGTTTCAGCGCCACGCCGGGTCCGGACGTTCCGGTGAGTCCGATTTGTCCGGCGAAGCTCGCGCCGATGGCGGCGCAAACTGCGGCGATCTCGTCTTCAGCCTGAAACGTCTTCACGCCGAAAGTCTTGTGACGTGAAAGCTCGTGCAGAATGTCAGAGGCGGGCGTGATCGGATACGAACCGTAGAACAACGGACGACCCGAAAGCTGCGACGCCGCGACAAAACCGATTGCCGTAGCTTCGTTGCCGGTGATCTTTCGATACTTACCCGGCGCGATTTGCGCTTTCTTGACACGGTAGTGAGTCGTGAAGACTTCAGTCGTGTCGGCGAAGTTGTAACCAGTCTTGAGCGCGATCTCGTTGGCTTTCGCAAGTTCCGGATTCTTCGCAAACTTGGTGCGAATCCAGTTGAGCGTGTTGTCCATCGGGCGGTCGTAGAGCCAGTAGAGCACGCCGAGCGCGAAGAAGTTTTTCGAGCGGTCGATCTCTTTTCGCGAGAGCTCAACGTTGCCCTTGAGGGCATTCATGTTGAGCGTCGAGATCGGCAGCTTGTGCACGCGATAACCCGCGAGCGAATTGTCGTCCAACGGGTTCGTGGCGTAATTCGCATACTTCAGGTTTTCAGGCGTGAAGCCGTCGGTGTTGATGATCAGCGTGCCGCCCTCTTCGAGGTCCGGAAGATTCACTTTCAACGCCGCGGGATTCATGGCAACGAGCACGTTGGGTTGATCGCCCGGCGTCTTGATGTCCTGGCTCGAAAAGTTCAACTGAAAACCGCTGACGCCGGGCAAACTGCCGGCTGGAGCGCGAATTTCAGCGGGGAAGTCGGGCAGCGTCGAAATGTCGTTGCCCACGACCGCGGACGTGTTTGTGAACTGGGTTCCGGTCAACTGCATGCCGTCGCCGGAGTCGCCCGCAAAGCGAATCGTTACGGTTTCGACTTCTTCCAGATTTTTCTCAACCTGCGAGACAGGGGGTTCGATAACAGTGCTCATGTGGTTGCTTAAAGCCCTTTCGAGATAATAATGGCCAGCGGATAGTATAGGACATAAAGGCGGTATAAGTCTTATAACACCTATGTGATTTTTGCGAGCTCTTGCTGATACGGCGACATTGCGGCGAGTTTGCGAATGATCTCCGGCAAAAGGTCGAGCGTCGTCGAGATTTCCTCGTCCGTGTTGTAGCGCCCAAGCGAGAAGCGGATTGAGCCTTGCGCGGCGGTGTAAGGTACGTTCATGGCGCGCAGGGTCGGGGATGATTCGTGCGTCGTGGAGTGACAGGCGGACCCAGTCGAGACGCAGATGCCCTCGTGATCGAGATGGGCGAGAATACTCTGCCCGTCGACGTATTCGAACGAGATGTTTGCAGTGTTTGGTAGACGCTTCGAACGATCGGCGACTCCGTTGAGACGCGAATTCGGAATCGTTTTTAAGATCTCGTCCTCGAGACGATTACGAAGCCGCTCGATGTAAGCGTGACTATCGTCTTCCATCGCCAACCGGCACGCGGCACCGAGTCCAACGATGTTTGGAACTGCCGACGTCCCAGCACGGCGTCCATGCTCCTGTGCGCCGCCCATGATCATCGGCGGGAGTGAAATACCTCGGCGAATGTAAAGCGCGCCGATGCCTTGCGGCGCGTGAAGCTTGTGACCTGAGAGCGCAAACAGATCCACATTCTCCAAACTGATCGGAATCTTACCCACAGCCTGCACGCCGTCGACATGAAACACGGCCTCGGAAGTCTCACGCACGATCCGGCCGATCTCGGTGATCGGAAACAACACGCCAGTCTCATTGTTTGCAAGCATGATCGAGACGAGCGCCGTGTCAGGCCGCAGTGCGGAGCGCAAACTGTCAAGATCGAGTTCGCCGTTTCCATCAACGCCAAGCCACGTCACTTCATAACCTTCGCTTTCAAGTGCGCGACAGACGTTCCGCACAGCTTCATGCTCGACGAGCGTCGTCACGACATGCTTTTTCTCAGGCTGCGCGGCAAGCACGCCGCGGATGGCCCAGTTGTCGGCTTCAGACCCGCATGAAGTGAAAACAATCTCACTCGCTTCCGCCGCACCAAGCAGCGCCGCGACTTGCTCGCGCGACTCCTCCACCGCGCGCTTCATCTCGCGGCCCAACGTGTGCGCCGAAGAAGGATTTCCATAAAACTCACGCAGGTACGGCTGCATCGCGTCGAACACTTCCGGCGCGACGCGCGTCGTCGCGTTGTTATCGAGATAAATCATTTGTCTCCAAGATCTCCTGAATCAACTGATGACACGATCCACAGCCGCCGCCGGCGTTCGTGGCCTTTGTCACTTCCGAAACGGTCGTCAGGCCGCGCGCCTGAATCTCGCCTTCGATTGTACGTTCAGAAACGAAGAAACACGTACAGATCAACGCCTCATTTCCTGCCCAATCATCACGCGCCGCGTTGCTGTACTCGCGGATCGAATCCAAAAGTGCTTCGCACGCCAAACCCACACATCGCGGATCGGCGCTGATCTCATCAACGAGCGAATCAGCGGCGTGCGCGACGACAGCCGCATCCGCGGTCGATAATCCCCGCACCTTCTCAGTCAACAACGAAGCGGTCGCAACCAGAACCTCACAGCCCGCCGCGCGAAACCTCGCCTGCGACACCGCGTGCCGTTCATCAACCTGAACCGAGAAACGCACGTGCGCGCCACAACTCAACGACGCCGCACGTCCAACAAAGCTCGGCTCATCCGCGTCGCCCACGTTCCGCGGGTTCAGAAAATGATTTCTGGCACAGAGTTGCACGGACAATTCCAATCAGCTACGCTTATCCGTTTCGATTAACTGGATTACCTCAATCATATGACACAACTAAATGAACAACTGGTCCTCGACAGCCTCCGGCAAATCAAGGATCCCGATCTGCACAAAGATATAGTAACGCTCGGTTTTATCAGAGACCTAAAGATCGACGGCGGCAACGTCGCGTTTCGCATCGTGCTGACCACGCCCGCTTGCCCCGTGAAAGCTGAAATGGAAAGCGCCGCGCGCGAGATCGTCGGCTCGTTGCCCGGCGTTACTTCCGTCGCAGTAACGATGGACGCTGAAGTTCCGAAAGGCCGCGGCCTCGGCGAGAAGCTGGTGATCGAAGGCGTGCGAAACATTATCGCCGTCTCGTCAGGCAAGGGCGGCGTCGGCAAATCGACGGTCGCGGTGAATCTCGCGGTGTCACTCGGTCTCGACGGCGCGCGCGTCGGATTGATGGACGCAGACGTCTACGGTCCAAACGTTCCGATCATGCTCGGCGCGAGTGATGCACGTCCGGAAGTTGACGTTAACAAACTCGTCCCGATCGAAGCTTTCGGCGTGAAGTTTATGTCGATGGCACTTCTGCAACCCGGCGACAAACCGATGATCGTGCGTGGTCCAATCCTGCACGGACTCGTAAAGCAGTTTCTGTCAGATGTGAAGTGGGGCGAACTCGATTACCTGATCGTCGACATGCCGCCGGGCACCGGCGACGTTCAGTTGTCGCTGGCCCAACTCGTTCCGGTCCAGGGCGCGGTGCTCGTAACCACGCCGCAGGACGTCGCCATTGCCGACGTACGCCGTGCTTTACGGATGTTTGAAACAGTCGCGATACCCGTTCTCGGCATCGTCGAGAACATGAGCTATTTCATCGCGCCTGACACCGGCAATCGCTACAACATCTTTGGCGAAGGCGGCGGTCAAAAGCTGGCAAACATGTATCACGTGCCGTTTTTGGGCGCGGTTCCACTCGGAATCGAGGTCCGCGAAGGCGGCGACAAGGGGGTTCCGGTGGTCGTCAGCCAGCCCGATTCACCGCAGGCGCAGGCGTTCCGGCGTGTTTCCGAGGAAGTGGCGCGACAGGTTTCGATCGAAGCGATGAAACCGGAACTTGTCGTTTTGGGTAAAGGGCAATAAGATAAGCGTGAGTTCAAAGCGCAAGCGAAAGCTTGAACTCTGAAGCATAGTTCAATTTTTGAGAGGGTTAGATACGATGTCAGCAACTACAGCGCCTACCGTGGCACTTAACGTCACCGAATCGGCCGCAAACGAGATCAGAAAATTCATGGCCGGTGAAGAGGGCCTACCTGAAACCTCAGGGCTCCGCGTGAGGGTCGTACCCGGAGGGTGCTCTGGTTTTCAGTACAGCCTGAACATTGAAGAGCAATCGCGCGAAGGCGATTTCATCCTCGACGAGAAGGGCGTGCGCATGTTTGTCGACATGTTCAGCGCTCAGTATCTGAATGGGGTCGAGATCGACTACGTCAGCGGTGTGATGGGCTCCGGCTTCACATTCAAGAATCCCAACGCCACCGGCAGTTGCGGATGCGGCTCTTCGTTCACCGCCTAAACAATCAGGCAACGATATTCAAAGGGGAGACGGGACTAAATCCTGTCTCCCTTTTCCGTTTAAATTCATCTTGTGGAATCCCGCGATTCCTGCAATGCTGTAGCCCCCAAAAATCACAAGTAGGAGCAAACTGTTCATGCCAAAGATTCAAGCGGAGACTGCCAGCGGTCTGGTCGAGACCGAAGGACCAGCAGGAAAGAAACTCGTACTCGTACTCGAAGACGCCGGCATCGATATTCTTCACCGTTGCGGCGGTAACGCGCGCTGCACGACCTGTCGCGTCGAGGTCCTCGAAGGAGAGCCGGGTGAGATGGGAGAGCTCGAACGCAATCGCCTCGCAGTTGAAGCTGAGCTCGCGCCCAATATTCGTCTTTCATGCCAGATTCGCGTCAACAGCGATCTGAAGGTTCGCGTAATCAACCAGGCCAGCGTGCGCGGCATGGATCCTGGGCCGCGCCCGGTAGACGAGTAGAACTCGCGTTCGTTGCGCCGCTGGTTGGTCTAGGTGTAATCTTCGCGAGTAAATTCCAGCGTTCATCACGGAGGACCTAATGCTAATTGAGTCAACTGCTCATCTCCCCATCAGTCTGGCTATGTTTCAAGACGTGTTCAACGCCCCGAGCGGCGATGAACTCTGGCGAATCCTGCTGCGATGGCTCCACTTCGTTGCCGGTATTACGTGGATCGGACTGCTTTACTTTTTCAATCTCGTAAACGTTCCGGTCCAGAAAGCACTCGACGCCGACACGAAGAAGAAGGTCAATCCTGATTTGCTGGGCCGCGCGCTTTGGTACTTTCGCTGGGGCGCAGTGATAACAGTGCTGGCTGGTCTAATGTATTACGCGATGGTCATTCTCAAGGCCGACGTGACCAACGCTAAGGCTCTCGGTGGAAGCGATCCAGGCATCTGGTACGTGCTGGTGATGTGGCTGCTGTATCCGATAGTGCTCTTCGCGATCGAGTTTTTGCTGATCAAAAGAGTTCCTGCGGTGACGAAAGACGGACGCGTGTTTGCGATCGTGATGTTCGTGCTTATCGCAATCTTCACGTATGGACTGGTCAGCTTCTTCACGTCCGCGTTTACCATTGGCACCGAAGTCTACGCCAGCAACAAGACTTACTCGATCGGCATCGGCGGAGCGTACGGCATTCTGATGATGCTAAACGTTTGGGGAATCATCTGGCCCAACAACAAACGCATCATCGCCGCGACTGCGGGCACAGGTCCGGCCGCGCCACCCGAACTCGCACGCCAAGCGTTTCTTGCTTCACGCACCAACGCGTGGCTCTCGCTGCCGATGCTGCTCTTCATGGGCACCTCGCACGGCGATTGGGTGATTCTCGGACGTTAATTGTTAAGAGCAGGTATAGGTCTTAT
Source organism: Pyrinomonadaceae bacterium (assembly GCA_035761985.1). Lineage (GTDB taxonomy): Bacteria > Acidobacteriota > Blastocatellia > Pyrinomonadales > Pyrinomonadaceae > PSRF01. The sequence continues at coordinate 4,366 of DASTQB010000048.1, read as the reverse complement.
AAGTCATATAGGTCCTAATCGACCTATACCTGCCTTGTCACACTAAATCACCAGCCTCACAACGGATTCGCCACACGCTCGGCATAGTCTCAACATTCCCCAATTCTTCAAATTTGGAGGTGTGTATGAGTTCATCCGGCCCTTCCGGCCCTTATACCGCGCGGCAATTTAATCTCAGCGGTCTCAACGGAATTTCAGATCAAACGCTTGAGATGCACTTCAAACTCTACGAAGGCTACGTCAAGGAAACCAACAATCTGACCGAGAAGATCTCTGAACACATCAGAGACGGCAAGGTCGATCAGGACGAGATGCCCGCTTACTCCGAGCTCACGCGCAGACTCGGTTTTGAATACAACGGCATGGTCCTGCACGAATACTACTTCGACAACATGACGAGCAACGGCTCTGGCGATCCGGGGCGAGGGTCGGAGTTTGTAAAAGCCGCGGAAGCGAGTTTTGGTAGTTACGACATCTGGAAAACAGATTTTGTCGGCATCGGAAAAATGCGCGGTGTGGGTTGGGCCATGTGCTATCAGAACCCGGCAAACGGCCGGCTCTCGAACCACTGGATCACGTTACACGAGATTGGCAACGTGGCGGGTTTCGTGCCGATCCTGGTGATGGACGTTTGGGAGCACGCGTTCCTGCTGGACTACAAACCCGCGGAACGCCCGAAATACATCGAGGCCTTCTTCTCAAACATCGCCTGGGACGCGGTTGAAAAACGGTTAAAGCCGCAGATTACGCGGATGGCCACAGGTCAGAGCTGATCCGCGACCATCCGCGTAAATCCGCGGCTCATTTCTGCGGCAGCGGTGGCTTGGTCAGCGTGCAATTCTCCACCGACAGCGACCTCAGGAAGTTCAAGAGATCCTCGCGCTGCTCGGGAAGAGGTTTCTGCGGCTGAAGGTTCTTCTTGTCGAGATACTGGTTCGGCTTGCCACCCGCTATCATGATGTCGACCGCTTCTTCGAGCGTCTTTGCACTCCCGTCATGAAAGTACGGCGCGGACCTCGCCACGTCTCTCAACGTCGGAGTCTTGAATGCGCCTGTGTCTTCAGGCTTCTTCGTGAAGTTTGCACGACCGCCGTCGGGGTTCGGCTGGTCCATACCTATGCCGATATTGTGATACTGCTGGTCCGTAAACAAAACCCCGTCGTGACAGTTGTTACACTTGATCGCCTGGAAGATATTCCAACCGCGAACGGCGCTCTCGCTAATCGCCTGCTGATCTCCGGCGCGCCAGCGGTCCCACGGCGTGTCGCCGCTTATGATCGTCCGTTCAAACGACGCGATTGCTTTCATGATGTTGTCGGCAGTCGCATCGCTCTGAAACACCTGCTGAAACTGCTTCCTGTAATCCTGAAGCGCGTTTATTCTCGCAACGACCTCGTTGGCTTTGTCGCCGACGCCCATGTTTCCGCCGGTCCATGCGGCCATCGCCTGCTTCTCAAGCGAGGGGCTGCGGCCGTCCCAGTAAAACTCTCTGTGATAGCCGATGTTCCAAAGCGTCGGGCTGTGGCGCGGCAACGTTTTGTTTCCTGGTCCAATCGCCTTGGGCAGGCCATCTGTCAAACCCTTTTCGCAGACGTGACATGAGTAGCACGACTTCGAACCGTCGATGCTCAGCCGCTCGTCGAAGAACAACTGGCGGCCGAGCGCGACTTTTTCCGGAGTCATCGGATTGTCTGCCGGAACCGGCATCGCTTCGTACGTCGCGAGCTGGGCGGGCAGTGGCTGGATCTCAGGAGTAAATTCTCCGGTTGTAACCGTGTTGGTGTTGCAACCAACGATCAGTGTAATGGCAACAAGCAGCAGCGATGAATTGATCAGAAACAGGCGAAGTTTTCTGGTGCTCATAGCGTTCGACGCGCGTAGAAAAGCTGTGGCCCTCCATTTGAGATTAGCTGGTCGGTTGGCGGATTCTTACACCTGTCACCTCGAATTGTCTAGATGGTTTCTCTTTCACACGAATAAATGTGTATGCTGCTCGCCGCATGAACGCTCAGAAAAAGCTGTTGCGCGTTGGGCTGATCGCGGCGCTATTCACGTCTGTGGCCTGCTCGGGGAACAACGACAACTCACACACGACGGCGACGACGTTTGTAACTCCACCGCCGCGACAGGTGTTGCGCGCCGAGACGCGGCCGGCAACTCAGACCACTGCTAAACCCGACGATCCGAAGTTAAAGGTTGATCCGGCGAAGCCGCTGCTGATCTTCAACCTGCCAAACGGCAAAACGTTTCGCGAAGGTGAAGAAGTTGTGATCGACTTCTCGCTCGCGAATGCGAAGTTGAAAGGCGATGGTGGTGAGTTTCGCGTACGTTACTTTGTTGATGACGATGAGATGGTGTGGATCGATCGCTGGGAACAGGTCGTGTTAACTGGCTGGACTCCGGGCAAGCACACAATCCGCATCGAGCTTGTTGGACCAGACGGCTGGCCGTATCGCAACGGCGATTACAACATCGTGACGCGGGAGATAACGATCCTGGGCCGCGGATGACACGGATGGAAGATCGATTTAAAGAATTGGTGATTGATGCGGCCGGGTGCAGGTTGTGTCCGGCGATGTGTGGGCGCAGTGCGGTGTTGAGTGAGCTTAACGGTTCGACTGATGCGCAGATCATGTTTATTGGCGAAGCGCCGGGTAGAAAGGGCGCGGACCGAACGCGCGTGCCGTTTTCGGGAGACCAGTCAGGGGCGAATTTCGATCGGTACTTGAATTCGATCGAGTTGTCGCGGCAAGAGATTTTCATCACGAGCGCTGCGCTTTGTAATCCGCGATCTGAGTCGGGCGCGAATCGCAGGCCGACGCAGAAGGAGCTTGCAAACTGTTCCAGCTTTCTGCGACGAACGATCGAACTCGTGAATCCGCGGGTGATCGTGACGCTGGGTTCAGTTGCGCTCGGGGCGCTAAAGCGCATTCAATATCATGAGTTGAGTTTGAGAGAGTCAGCGGCACAGGCGCATTCGTGGAACGATCGAGTGCTGGTGCCGATTTATCATCCGAGCCCGCAGGTGCTTGCGTCGCACCGCAGGGAGGCGGAGCAGTTGAGAGATTATGGAACAATCCGTGGAATACTCGGCCGTTAGAGAAGCGGGAGCTGGACTGATCGATTTGTCCGACCGTGGGCGGATTCGTGTGAGTGGATCCGAAGCGACGATGTTTCTCAACGGCCTGATGACGAATGACCTGAAAGCGCTCGCTGAGAATCGCTGGATGCCGGCGGCGTTTCCGACTGTTCAGGGACGTTTGATCGGCGCAGTGCGCGTCGCGCGTGGAAGCAAAGATTTTTTGATGGACGGTGATGCGGCATCGCATGAGGCAGTGTTGAAAACGATTTCGCGATTCACGCTGGCGGGTGATTTTCGTGTTACCGATGTCACTGCTGAAACGGGGATGCTGAGCGTGCAGGGGAAACGCGCGGTCGAAGTGGTTGAAAAAGTGTTCGCGAGATCGTTTGCCGATGTGGCGCGGAACGGCGTCGTTGAAACTGAGTTTCAGGGCACGCCGGTAACGATCATCCGTGCGACTCACACTGCCGAAGACGGATTCGATCTCGTCATTGAATCTGCACAGGCATCGCAACTGCGAGAAGCACTCCAGGAAGCCGGCGCACAACCTGTCAGCGCCGAGACTTTCGAAACACTCCGGATCGAAGCCGGGATTCCACGCTACGGCCTCGACATGGACGAGACGAACGTTGTCATCGAAACCAACCTCGACGACGCGGTGAGCTATACGAAAGGCTGCTACGTGGGCCAGGAGATCATCGTCCGAATCAAGCACCGCGGACACGTCGCGAAGAAACTCGTCGGGCTGGAGTTTGACACTGATCAGCCGATTGAAACTGGCGCCACAGTAAAAACGGACAACCAGGAAATCGGGCGAGTGACGTCCGCGACGTTTTCACCAACACTCGGAAAAACGATCGCGCTTGGCTACGTGCGATACGAACACATCGCGCCGGGAACAAACGTCGCTGTCGATCCCGAAATTAGCGGGCGCGTGAAAGAACTGCCGTTCGTACGTGGCAGTTGGTACCAGGATTAATGCCGGAAGATCTCGACTATCAACAGGCGCGGCTTGCTTACTCGATCATCGAGAGCCTGCTGGAGCACACGCGCGTCGTGAGCGACCTCGTGGCAGTGATGGCGCAGGTGCTCGATGAAGACACGACCAAAGCGCTCACGCAAACACCGACCTGGGCCGCTTACCTGGATAGCCGCCGCCAACTCGAGAAAACTAAAGCCGACATCGAACGCTTCGCAGAAATATTAAAAGCCGCAGATGAACGCGAATGAACGCAGACTCAGCGTTCATTCGCGTTCATCCGCGGCTATTTCACTATCATGATG
>DASTQB010000047.1:0-4564 GCA_035761985.1 Pyrinomonadaceae bacterium | reverse complement strand
TTTCTTCGCTCACCCTGCGCGTCTGCCCACGTTCAGGAACGAGCATTCTCAAACTATGCCTCACTCATTGCAACAACTTTCATGCGCCGGAGAATCTTTGCCAGTTCGATCCGGCCACGATTGATTCGCGACTTAACAGTGCCTTCGGGGATCTTCAGCAGATCCACGATCTCCTGGTAACTCAGCTCTTCAATATCTCTCAGTATTACGCACGTGCGTAAATCAGGTGAAAGCTTGTCTATGCCTGCCTGCACCTGCGCGCCGAGCTCGCGTCGTTCCATCTCCTTCTGCACTGAGTTTGAGCGCGTGTGGAGATGGTAACTATGATCAGCAAGGTCGTCGGCCATGTTGTCGTGCGGCGTGCGCTGTCGTTTCCGGTAATCGTCGATGATGAGATTACGCGCGAGCCGCATGAGCCAGTTTTGCAGATCGCCCTGCTTGGGGTCGTACTGATCCAAAGAACGATAAACCCGAACGAAAACTTCCTGGGTCAAATCTTCGGCTGTATCGGAACGCGAGGTAAATCGGTATGCGAGGTTATAGATGCGACGGGAATAGCTCTGAACGATCTCCTCCCAGGCCGCGCCGTCGCCCGCGCGACACCTGCGAACCAATTCGGCTCCTTCGCTCACTGCCAAAGCCTTAACAGCTCCCACTGTTTCCTCTCCAGGTACCTGTAGCTCGGAATCCTAAAGGCGGCCAAACCTTTGTCAGGAGCGGATTACGACAGGCACCAAACTAAAGTTCAGGCAAAGTTTACCCCAATTGCGTGGGAATTTGGGAGGCTCGGACGCCTCGTCGAATGATATAGGTCTTATAGGTCCTATAGGACCTATCTTGCCCCTGACCACGTGCATGTAGTAGGCTCTCGGACCGGCCCAACATGTTGTGGTTTGACTAGTCAGAGCCAATAAAGTGTCCAACGCTCAAAGCTACCGGAAATACATCGAGTTCGGCGTCCTGTGCCTGCTTGCCACCCTTCTCCTGTGGTGGTTTGGCCGCGGATTGGACTGGGCTGAGGTCCGTCGCTCCGTCGGTAACGCGGATCCGTATCTCCTCGTCGCCGCGATACTGATCATCTGTCTTGCCTATCTTTTCAGGGCATTTCGCTGGGGCGCATTGCTGAAACCACTCAGCCGCGCCCGTTTGGCCGATCTGTTTGCAGCCACAACCATCGGATTCAGCGCAGTGTTTCTTGTCGGTCGGGCCGGCGAGTTCGTCAGACCCGTCGTGCTCTCGATGCGTGACCCTCGCGTCCGCCCAAGTGCTTCGCTCGTCACGATTCTCGTCGAACGTATCTACGACCTTACCGCCGTCGCGCTGATCTTCGCGATCAACCTGATCTGGTTCAAACCTCCGACAGCGCTCGAGGGCTCTTTCGATCGTGTTCGTCTCGGCGGGTTCGGTCTGCTCGCTGCGATCATTCTCGGCATTCTATTTCTGATCTGGTTCAGAAAACGCTCGGAGGCTGTGATCGCGTTTTTCGAACGCCTGTTCTCGCGCTGGCGCTTCATCCCACGCAGCCTCGCAAAAATCGTCCTTCGCATACTCGAACAACTCGCACAAGCACTCCGAGTTTTAGTAAACGCCGGCGAGTTGGCCGAAACAATTGGCTGGACTGCTTTGCTCTGGTTCGGCATCGCTGCGGCAAACCTTCTCGTGATGCGGGCTTTTCATCTCGACGTCGGAATGCAGGAAACAATTTTCGTGCTTGGCTGGTCGCTGGTTGGTTCACTCGTGCCGACGCCCGGCGGTGCTGCAGGTGCGTTTCACGCAGCAACTGCCGCAGCGCTGATGTTTCTCGGCGTAACAAAAGAGACTGCCGCCGCACTCTCGATCGTGTTGCATCTCGTTGATTTTGGTCCAGCAGTCATATTTGGACTTTTCTACGTCATCAGGGGGGATCTGAGTCTTTCAAAATTGCGCGCCATGATTTCACCGGAAAAAGTGGTTGAAGAAAAGGCGTGAGCTGGAGGTTCTACTGAGATGAAATGTCCATTCTGTGCGTATCTCGAAGACAAAGTCGTCGACTCGCGTGAGTCTCGCGAGGGTGACGCGATCCGTCGTCGCCGAGAGTGTCTTCGCTGCGAGCGAAGGTTTACGTCTTACGAACGCATCGACGAGATACCCTACATGGTCGTTAAAAAGGACGGCCGCAGAGAAACTTTCGATCGCAACAAAGTGATGGCGGGTTTGTTGAGAGCCTGCGAAAAACGTCCCGTACCGTCGACTAAACTTGATAGCATTGTCAACGCGATTGAAAAGTACGTTCAGGAATCTCCCGAACGCGAACGCCCGACAAGTAAAATCGGAGAGATGATCATGCGACGCTTGAAAGAACTGGACAAGGTCGCATATGTTCGGTTCGCATCGGTCTACCTGGAGTTTGAAGACGTATCGGAATTCATGACCGAGCTGAAGCACCTGGTACGCACGAGAAACAGCGGAGCGTCCAGCAAAAAGTAATATTTCGAACCGGGGAATTTGTAATGATCAAACCTATTCGCGCCACCGGACTAGAGCGCCTCGAGGTGCAGCGACTCCGCGACCGTGTCGGACGTCTTTACGCTGCCCTGCAGGAAGCAACTGAAGCCGAGAATCCTCTTGCTTCGGGTACGTGGGCGCCGCCGGTGGACCTCTGCGAAACTGAAAACGGCATCTCCATTCGCGTAGAACTTCCCGGCGTGACTGCCGAACAGATCAAAGTCGGGCTGACCAACACCAAACTCAGAATCTGGGGTGAAAAGAAACGACGTCCCAATCGCCGGCGGATCATGTCGTATCTTTGTTCGGAACGCAGCTTCGGAAAGTTTGGCCGGATCGTGCAGTTGCGCTGGACAGTTTGTATTCGGAATGCGAGTGCCGAACTCCACAATGGAGTGCTTCATATCTTTCTTCCGAAAATCGAGGACCGAAGAGGAGAGGAGGTCCTGGTAGAAGTTAAAGAGGCGACTTGATTTCCGATTTCCGATTGCCAATTGCCGATTTGGTCGGCTGATAAAGCGGCACTTGGCAATCGGCAATCGGCACTTCCAGAGGCTTACAACATGGCAATCAAAGAACCAGAGTTTAGCGAAGCAATCGAAGCCGTCGAAAACGATCAGCAGTTACAAATTCCGAGTGAACTGCCGGTGCTGCCTTTGCGCGACATCGTGATTTATCCGTTCATGATCGTGCCGTTATTCGTGTCGCGCGAAAAATCGATCAGGGCCGTTGACGAAGCGCTTGCGGAGAACAGAATGATTCTCCTCGCTTCTCAAAAGGACCTCGATAAAGAAGAGCCGACGGCTGATGATCTTTATGCAGTCGGAACTGCGGCAGTGATCATGCGCATGCTCAAGTTGCCCGACGGCCGCATACGCATCCTGGTCCAGGGTCTCGCACGCGCACACATCGAATCTGTCGATGCCACCGGCGAGTATTTGCGTTCGCGCGTGAGAGTAATGCAGGAAGTGCTTCCTCCCGAGCGATCTTTGGAAGTCGAAGCACTCGTGCGAAACGTCCGCGCATCGATGGAGAAGGCGACTAACCTCGGCAAAAACATCTCTCCCGAAGTGATGGCCATCATCGCAAATCTCGACGACGCCGGACGGCTCGCGGATCTGTCAGCCTCAAACCTCGAACTCAAAGTCGAAGACGCGCAATCCGTATTGGACATCGCCGACACGACCACACGTCTGCGACGCGTCAACGATCTTTTGAACAAAGAGATCGAAGTTCTCACGGTCCAGCAGGAGATCAACACACAGGCCCGCGCGGACATCGATCGTTCGCAGAGAGAGTTTTACCTGCGCCAGCAACTCAAAGCGATCCAGAGCGAGCTCGGCGAGGGCAACGAACTAGCCGAGGAGACGGCGCAGTTTCGCGAGAAGATCGAAGCCGCAAAAATGCCGAAAGCGGCCGAAGACGAAGCACTGCGACAACTGAAGAAACTCGAGCGCATGCATCCGGACGCAGCCGAAACAGCGACGTTGCGAAACTGGATGGAGATCATGACGGATCTTCCGTGGTCCAGATCGTCAGTCGATAATCTCGACCTGCAAAAAGCCGAACGCGTGTTGAACGAAGATCACTACGGCCTCGAGAAAGTCAAAGACCGAATTATCGAAGCGCTTGCTGTTCGCAAACTCAAAGAGAAACCAAAAGGCCCGATCCTTTGTTTGGTTGGACCACCGGGCGTCGGTAAAACTTCGCTTGGTCGTTCAATCGCACGTGCTCTCGATCGTAAGTTTGTGCGACTGTCACTCGGCGGCGTTCACGACGAAGCGGAGATTCGCGGTCATCGGCGCACTTACGTTGGCGCAATGCCCGGCAGAATCATCCAGGCGGTGCAACAGGCGGGCACGAACAATCCTTTGATCATGCTCGACGAGATCGACAAGGTCGGCGCAGACTTTCGCGGCGATCCGTCGTCGGCGCTGCTGGAAGTGCTCGATCCGGAACAGAACAACTCGTTCCGCGATAACTATCTCGGCGTTACGTTCGATCTGTCGAACGTGATCTTCATGACGACGGCGAACGTGCTCGACACGATCCAGCCCGCGTTGCGCGATCGCATGGAAGT
>DASTQB010000046.1:0-11175 GCA_035761985.1 Pyrinomonadaceae bacterium | reverse complement strand
TCGGCGTGACTTCAAGATAATACTTCTTATTGGGTGCGTAATATTTCTTCTTCTCTGGGAGCTTCCACGAATCTGCATGTACAAAGGCAAACGCCCCAAGAATCAACAGAGTAAATGCTATCGGGAAAATACCTCTATGATTCATGACGGACTTAAAACTCCCTTGATTGCAGTGAGGAACGTTCTGGTCGCGGGACTCTTCCGCAATGTTTACTCCTGTAAGATGCGGACACCGCGTTTTCGTTGGCTGATGACGTGCCCGTCGGAGGCGCTCGGCCCTTCGGCTTCCAAGTATTACTTACGGGAAAGATGATTGGGCGCCGCCGTTGCCCCCCACGCCGGCGACGCCCCGCCATCACACTCTGGGCTGTGTGAGGCTACGTCGCGCGTTATATGTATTCTCACACAACATGACAACCTCCCAACTGCGATCGCCTCAGTCGCCCGTCGCGTAAAATTTCTACATCGACCAGGCACACGTCTAGTATCTCGCCAAACGCGAGTGTTCCCTCACCTCAAACTAGCCGAATGGCTGTTACGGGATCAGACCGACAATCGTCAGAATGATCGTTGTGGTAATGCTCGTCGTTGTCGTGCTGGTCGGCGCCGGGGGTGGTGGTGATACCACGCCCGGACAATCAATCTCGCCGGCAGCTATCGAAACCGCGAGGACCAGCATCAGGATCGTTGCGGCGCATGTCTTTTGTAAGGTCTTCATGTGAGAGCCTCCCATGTAAAATTTTTACCTCAGCTTTAAATAGACCAGCTTTACGTCATTCTTGCAAGCGCAACTGAGAGTACCGTAAGATTCGCGCTCCTTGCATTCGAAACGTAAAAGCAGTTCTCACATGACCTTACGCGCCTCACTCTTGCGCGAATTGGAAAAACCAAACCTCAGTGTGGAAAGACATGCACAACTCTCCTGCGAACTGGCCAAGGAACTAGAGGAAAAAGGTGAATACGAGGAAGCGCGAAAAGCGCTCGGTAATTACTGGCAGCATCTCGGCGAACGTCCAAACGTTGAAGGCCTGGATCAAGGCATGGCTGCCGAAGTGCTCTTACGTGTTGGAGTGCTGACCGGCGCAATCGGAAGCAAGAACCGGATTCCGGAGTCGGAGGAAACTGCCAAGAACCTGATCAGCGAGAGCCTCACCATCTTCGAGTCGCAGTCGTACCGGAAGAAGATCGCTGAAGCACAAACCGAACTTGCACTCTGTTACTGGCGCGCGGGTGAGCTCAACGAGGCTCGTGACTTTCTCAAAGCAGCACTCGCTCACCTGAGTACCGAGAGCGAAGTGAAAGCAAAGGCGATTGTGCGATTGGCCATCGTCGAACGTGGTGCAGCCAATTACAGCAAGGCGCTGCGGATTCTAACCGAGAATGCGGCACTCTTTCAGAAGATCAAGAATCAGACGCTTAAAGGCAGTTACCACGTAACACTCGGAATCACACTGCGGAACCTCTGGGAACTGAAGAACCTGCCCGAATACATCGATCGCGCTTTAATCGAATACGCCGCCGCGAGTTATCACTTCGAACAAGCAGAGCACAGATGTTATCTCGCCAACACTGAAAACAATCTTGGCTTTCTCTACTACAAACTCAAGCGGTATGAGGAAGCGCACAAGCACATGGACCACGCTCGACGCGTGCTGGTGAGTCTTAACGACGTCAGCACCGTGGCCCAGGTGGATGAGACGCGCGCCTGTGTGTTTCTCGAGCAGGGCCGCATTGCGGAAGCCGAACGGACCGCTCGCTCGGCCGTGCGGGCGCTGGAGAAAAGCGATAGAAACACCCTACTTTCAGAAGTCCTGACAACACACGGAAGGGCGCTGGCCCGTCTTGGGAATTACGGCCTGGCACTCTTGAGTTTTCGACGTGCGATCTTCCTCGCTGAACAAACCGGAAATATAAGCCGAGCGGCACAAGCGGCACTGGTCGCGTTTCAGGAGATCGGAAGCCGGTTAGCAGTAAGCGAAGAACGAACTCTCGTTGCGGGTGGCAAGTTGAATAAAGAAGTGCGGGCACTCGAGCACGACCTGATCAAACGTGCGCTCGACATCAATCAGGGCAGCATCACGCATGCCGCTCGCAGTCTCGGCATCTCCCACCAGACGCTGAACTACATGCTGGAAACCAGACACAAAGACTTGTTGAAGAAACGAAGACCGCCGCGTCGTCGCCCGCGCAAATAAACCACGGATTACTGCGGGGATTTTTCCTTAAGGGCCCTGACCTTCTCGTAGCCGTATCCTGCGTGGTTCAAAACAAACTTCAGCGGTTTCATGTCTTTCGCAACAACAAGCTCGACGGGGTCGGCATGGACGTCTTTCTCACGTCGCTCGCCGATGGCGAGCAGGATGTAATGATACTTGTCGAATAACTTAAGTATCGCTACACCGTTTTCGTCGGTATTCACTGCCTGGCCGTGCGATACGCCTTCGATCATTTCGAAGCGTACTGACGCGCCCACGGCGGGTTTTCCATCGGGCCAGACGACAGTCACTTTCAGATCACGTTCAACAAGTTGCGGTGGTAAGGTCAAATCGTAGCCTTTGAGCTTCTCTCCCTCACCCATCGCGATCAATGCCGCTTCTGACTTGTCGGTTACTCCGGGATAGTAGGTCCGGCGATAGGGATCGTCTTTGTCCGGCGCCCATTTGAGATTCAAGCCCAACAGGTAATTGCCGGGTTGGACCATGTGGAATTCGTAACGTCCCTCGTCGTCGGTCCAGGCTGACCACTCCTTGTCATGGTCCTCAGCTAACACGAGGTTTACCTGTACGTCCTTGGCGGGCTCGCCTTTCGCATCAACTATTCTGCCGCTGACGACGCCGCTGAACTGCACGGAGAAACTGATCTCGCCACAGGCACGATCGGACAAATTGATGGGTTTGCGCCCGGAGTAACTTCCATGTCGATCCACTGTATCTCCGGACCCGACGGCCCCCAGGTGGGCCGGCAACTGCGGGAACACATCGTATTCTCCGGCAGGCAAACCAGTGATGCGGTACTCGCCGGCTTCATTTGTTACTGTTTCAAACGTCTGCCCGCCGCCTTTGATCAGAACCTTTACGCCGGCCATCTTCGGTCCTTCTTCAACTGGTCCATGTTCCCGATTGCCAATGTATCTGGTCAGCTGTCCGGAAAGCGTAGCCCCGGGTTTGCTGGTACCAACGCCGCGCAAAAACTCGAGATCTTCCCTGGCATGCGATAAGTGCGTGGTGCGCATGCAAATATTTGTGTAAAGCTTGTTGTTCTCTGAAGATCGATTTGCATAAACGACGTAACTCTCGTTGCGCAGGAACCAGAAGCCGCAGTCTCCGCCTCCAGTGCCGCTATGTATTTCGACTTCATAGCCAGACTCTCCCTTGAAGCTCTCCTGGACGAGGAAACGAATACGGCCGACGTCGTAAACAGTTTTCTTGCCGCTATCATCAGTGTAGCTTTTCCGTTCCGCGGAACCGACAACTCGTCCGAGGAAAATGACGTCCGCCTGGCCATACTCGCCACACGGTGGATCAGGTCTGACACACGTGCAGGCAGAAGCGACCTCGAACGTACCAAGAATTAGTAGGAGCGCAAGGGGCAGGAGGTGTTTGAATGACATGTCGATCCTTTCCGGCGAGGACTTAGACCAGGATAGCGGCGAAAAGTTCCTGATCGCCCGGCCATATTAGACCAGACCGGGATAGCCGCGAAAGGTTTGATCAGTAGCTAGCTTCTTCGTTTGCGGTGGCGGACCGGAGTCCGTTCCTTCAGCAGGTCTTTATACTTCGTGCGCAGCTTGTAACTCAGCCACTGGTACGACACGCCAAGATCGCGGGCGGCATGAGTGATACTCCCTTTTGCATTTTGCAGAGCGATCTTGATGACGTCGTGCTCTCTCGATTGTTTGTCGTTGCACCACCCGCGACCGGAAATGTGATGACCGCTTTCCCATGCAACCAGGTGTTCGCGCAGCTCCTGAAACGCAGCGAGCGCAGCTTCTGCGGCGCTGGTGAGATTTCCGGTAAGCGCAGACAGATCAGCTGATCGCCGGAACGCGCCGAGCGATGCGCCATATCTTTTCAAACGGGCCAACGCTCGGCCATGCGTGATCAGGGCTTCTGCTAACAATGCGTGTCTGCCGCTTTTCTCGAGGCTGCGCACCGCCGCACGAGCAGCGCGCTCGGATTCGATGAGACGTCCCTGTTTGAGAAACACGCGCGCGCGAGTTTCATCCACTTGCGCGATAGTGCCGAAGTCTTTAAGGCTCACGAGGACGCGTCGCGCATGGTCCAGGTGTTCGTGAGCTTGCTCGCAGCGGTTGATCTTGAAGTAGAGATATCCGAGATTGTTTTCGACGCTCGCGAGATACGACCTGTGTCCTGCCTGCTCGAAGTGATAACTCGCGGCGGCATACTCAATCAACGCACGATCGACATAATCGCGGTTCTTCGATTCCCACAGATTCTCGAGCACAGTTCCAAGCGTAACGTGATAACTGCCTTTGAGAGTGTGGTTGTTTATTGCCTGAAAGAGTGGCGCATTCTCTGTGAGGATGCGCAACGCTTTAACGTAATTGGGAGCGGTTCGCTCTACGATCGCGAGTCGCGCAATTGCCTTTGCTCTTAGTTCGGTATCGATCGTCAACCGCGACAGTGCGTCTTTGAGAAGATCGCGCGCTTCGTTGATTTCGCCGGTGCGCCAGTAACAAAGCGCGAGCTCAGTTTGTGCTTCGGCGGTCTTTTTCTGATTGTTGGTTGACTGGAACAGCGTCAGGCTTTCGCTGATCAGGTTCTTTGCTGCTTCCTGTGCTTCAGCGAACTGAGTCGTACTCCCGATCGCGCTTGTCAGCACACCTGCACGCAAGAGCAACTCGCCCGCAGTGCTGGGTTCCAGGCCTTCCAGCCTGGGGCGCTCGCCGATCTGCTGCCAGAAATGGCCCAGAATTTTGCGGGCCTTTTGAAATTCGCCTTTGTTCTCGAATGTTTTAGCCAGCTCGCAGCATAGCTCCGCCCGGCCTCCCACATCGAGGTTTCCATTTTCTAGTTCGCGCAGTGAGGCGCTTAAGGTCATGTGAGAACTGCCTTTCACACTGAATGTAAGGGAAAGAAACCCGGAAACTGCGCCGGAATCTTACGCAGTCCCGGGAACTCTTGCAAGAAGAATCGCTCTTGCACTAGTGTGATGCAAAAGTTTTGCATCTCTTGCCAGGAGGCATTCACAGTGAAAACCCTACGACAAATATACGCCGCAACCATTCTCAGCCTGACGTTTGCGGTTACTGTATTTGCAGGGCAGATTGATTGTCCGGGTATTGTTTCGCCGCCGCCACCGACGAGCGAAGCATCAATAACAACCGAAATCACGACTAGTTTGATTACAGCGGTTATTAGCTTGGATCCGATTCGCTAAGCCTTCTCAGGCTTGCAATAAGGCGGAATTCCTCGCGTCTCGCGAGGCGCTAGGAGTGTGTAATTACATAGAAAAGTTTTGTAAAACCTCAGGAAATTTGATTGTGAGCGATTTCTTGCAGTGTTTGACGGAGGCAGATATAAGCGGGTGAGGCTAGAAAGCCTCACACCTCGCCCAGAAGGTTGAGGCGGGGGCGTCGCCGCGTTGGTGGGGGGCTCACGGTGACGCCTCACAAATATCATGCTCGAAGTGGATGATTCAGAGCTTGGCGAGGATGAGCGCGAGTTCCTGCAACGGTGGGCTGATGCGTTGGAGGTTCCCGTGGGAGTTCTGATCGTGCGCATCCTGTCGGCGGCGGTGGATGGTGACCAGTACATTCAGAGCCGCCCGGAAGATTAAGTGAAGCGCCTCGAAGGGGGCGCGTCGGTATAGGTCCTATAGGTCCTATAGGTCATATAGGTCCTATAGGACTCATAGGACTCATAGGACCTATAGGACCTATAAAAGCCTCACACCCTCAGGCTCTCGGCTTCTTACGCCGCTCAACAATGTGCTGGTAGCGTTCGACTTCGTGAGGTGCATAGGTGGCTGTGTGCTGGCACCGGATGCAGCGCCAGGTATAAGTGCGGAGTAAAGTGGCCTTGCCACGCGAAGTATCACGGTGAATTGGCTGGCGCTCACGACAGTCGTGACACGTCACGACGAGATACCACGCGTACGGCTCGCAGATTGTTAAGGGCATTGGGTCGCACTGGCCGGAATTTGTTTAGGGAAACGAGTGGCCAGTGTCGCACCTTATAAAACACCCTTCGATTTTTGTCTATCAAAAAACAAGGTGAGAGTGAGCTTTGCCCTAGGGGACCCACTCTCACCCTGTAGAGCAACGGCAGACAAACCCTTAACCGTGTGCGTGCGGACAAACGACAAGAGCCGCCGAGCCATCGCCCTATCTTGAAGAAACTTCGAATAAACAAAATTTTTTGGGGAAAGTGGTCGGGAGGCGAGAGGAACGACCAACGACGACACGAATACAATCGGATTGCAAAATCCGTGTTATCCGCGGTTCCTTACTTGTAGAATGTCAGCGCCCAGACATAATTTTCCAGAGGTACGTATGATGCCTTCGTTTCCAGCTTCTCACCCGACTGAAAACCAGATACTCGCCACTCTCGACAAAACGGAATATCAATACCTGTTTAGTGAATTGGAACCTGTCTCGCTCATTCGCGGAGACGTGATCTACCACGCGGATACGCCAATTGACTACGTTTATTTTCCCGGAACGGCAGTGTTTTCGATCCTCGCCACGATGGAAGACGGCAGGACAGTCGAAGTCGGACCTGTTGGTCGTGAAGGCGTCGTCGGACTCCGTGTGTTTCTCGGATCTGACACAATGTCCGATCGCGTGCTCGTTCATGTGGCAGGGACCGCGATGCGATTGAAAGCAAGCGTGCTTAAGGCAGAACTCAAAAGCAGCCAGACCGCCCTTCCGCAGAAACTGATTCGTTACACGCTAATGCTGCTCACGATGACAGGTCGCACCGGCGCCTGCAATAAGTTGCACTCTCTCCAGCAACAACTGGCCCGGTGGTTACTGACGATGAACGACTACGTGCACGGTGATCTTCCGTTGACTCATGAGCTGATCGCACTCACGCTCGGAGTGCGTCGCGCAGGTGTCACTGAAACTGCGAGTGCTCTGAAAAGTGGCGGATTGATCAATTACCAGCGTGGAGACATTCGAATCGTGGATGAACAAGCGCTCGAAGCAGTAGCATGCGAGTGCTACAGGTTCATCAAAGAAGAATACCAACAGCTATACACCGACCTGGCCAGATGAGACTGCGGAAGCCCGGCCGCAAATAAAAGATGCAGACGATGGGTGAAACTTCATCGTCTGCATCTCGGTTACGCGCACTGCGGCGCGATCTTACGGAGCGATAATATCGTTCCTTGCCGTCGTCAGATTATTGAGAGCCTGGTTGGCCTCAAAGATCTTCGAACTGCTGGTTGTGGCATCAGCCGCCATTCTCACGTTCCTTCGAGCCCTCGTAAACGCCTTTTGCGCCGTTCTGTGCAATCCGCCGCCGACGAGTACCTCATTGGCATCGTCGATTTCGGATATCGCCAGGTCGGCCAAAGTCTGAATCTGGGTCGTATTGGTCGCGATCTTGATCCGGTTGATCAAGTCTCTCGCCGATCTCTCGTTCTCCAGCACGTTGATGACACGGAGCATCGCAGCAACGGCGACAACCTCCGTGGCTTCGAGCCTGATCCCGTTAATCAACGATCCAAACCCTGGAGCCTCATTGAAGGCCCTGCTGTTGTAGAAATCAACAGCACCTTCAATCGTCTCGATCGAATTGTTATGGAAGAACGGACCAGTGTCTGCCGCTTCAACCAGCACCGGTGTGTTGAACAAGCCGTTGCCGATGCCGCCCGTCGGAGACACGCCGGTTTGACCGAAGCCGCCGTCCTGCGGATTGAGCTGTGCCGGTTGCACAAGATCCGCCGGCTGATTAGGCAGTCCCTCGACGTTGGTGTTGAAGTTGGCGTTTGCTCCCGGGAAGAAGAAATCGCTCGCACCAGCGTTGAGGTGACACAGGAAACACTTGCCTGCTCCGACATCAGATCCACCTAAGACCGAGCCGGGGTTGTTGAAGATCTCGACTCCTTTGCGCACGACTTCGTTTCTGAACTTCGGTTGCATAGCGGCGAGGTCCAGGTCTTGTCGACGACCGAGAGATTTTTGGAATGCTTCGAGGTCATCGAGTTCGCCCGTCGTTGGTAGACGGAAGTCGCCCGGCGCTTGCCGGTTCAGCGTCTTGGGATAGTGCTGGACGACCGCGCCGATGATGAACTCGCGAAGAGTTCCCGTTCCCGGTGCGCCGTCGCCGCCCCAACCAGTTCTCTCGTTTGGCGGAGTAGATGTTCCATCCTGTGCCGGAATGCTGCCGTTAGGCAGTGGTGTGGCACCGGGCACTGCCGGAACCGGAGTGAGCGTGTTTTGCAGTAGGGCCAGTGTATGAGGCACGCCACGCATGACGAATTTGCTCGGCAGGTTATCGAAACCGTCGGGGTTCTCGAGAATCAATCCAAGCTTGCGCATCAGCACCGGGTTCTCGAAGTTATTCGCGAGAGCCGGTACAAACTCGGCGACAAAGATCGGATCGTTCGGCGGAAGGTCATCGATAAATTCGGCATCGATAGTCAGGTTGCCGTCTTCGCGGTGACAGGTGCCACAGGTTCGGCCGTTTCCATTGAAGGTTTCGTTGAAGAAACTTTGCCGGCCGCGCCTGATCGAGAAATGGAGCGCAGTCGTCGGATTCGGATTTGGTCCGATTTGTGCTGAGGCAGTCGGGCTGATCGCATCAACCACGCGCTGTAAAAACCCGCGCTGGTCCGGCTCGGGAGCAACCGGATCCGCATCCGCGAGGACTCCAAACTGTCCTTCCTGTTTGCTGCGATACAGACGATGGAAGTATGACGTTGTACCCATCAACGTGCGATCTTCCATGGGGTTCTTGCCTGCCTTCGTGACGACGACGAGGTCCATGTTGAACGTCTTGAACGCGTCTTTGCCGAGGTCGACGGCCAGAGTTGCAACCTTATCTTCATGCTTTAAGCTGCCAATGTGCAGCATGTTGTCATCGGGCTCGAGACCGATGCTGCGACCGGGAGCACTATCGACCATCCAAACGTCCCATCCTTCATCTTTGGAGAGTCCGTTGATTGCGACAGTCACGGTGCCGTCAACTAAATTGAATTTCGCTAAACCACTGGCGTAGGAGTGACCAGTCGAGAGTCCCTTGAACCAGCCCATGGCCAGGACCATGTTTTTGTCCCCGCCCTCTTTTTCATACTGCGTTTCCCATGCTTTGTAATTGGCGTTGAGCGTTTCGAGAGTTCCAAAACCCATGCCGGCCATTGATGGGTCTGTTTCCGAAGACGCTTTACCACTCAGAAAGAGCACGGGAAGCGCACAAGCTATTAACAGACACGCTAACGTGAATAGCTTCAGTGCCTTGATCTTCATAGAGCCTCCTCATGAGGTTTTCACACGTTTGTAACCCTACGTGGGCCAAGCCGGGTTAAAGCCGGACCAACGCATACACGTACCCCCGGTCTGGAAAAACCAGAGAATTCGCGTCGAAAGTTTTGCCTGCTTGTTTTAAATGACCCTTCGCTCGAGAGTGGCTGGTATGAATGGAGGCTCAGTTGGCCCACATTTCGAACCAGGTTGAAAGCGATGAGAGACGGGTCGGGAGTGAGACACTTCTCTCAAATTTCTGGGACGGGTGAACTCAGGCCATACGCCTGGAAAAAAACACTTTAAGTGAGTAAAGCTTTCGCGAGGGTTGGGACGATAGTGCACGCTTGGTTTAACACCAACGCGTAATGCTGTCAAGAAAATTCTTCTTTGTACATTTCTTACATATGGACCAGCGATTCAGCGCGCAGCGGCGGCGCCTTTTTCCGTCAGCGCCTGCACAACTTCAGCGTGGCCCATTTCGGAAGCCTTGGCCCAAGCCGTCTTGTTCTGTTGGTTCTGCGCGTTTTGATCGGCGCCATGGTCTAACAAGATTTTTATCATGTCCGCGTGTCCACTTTCGGCCGCGCCGATCAGCGCAGTGTCGCCGTTGTTGGAGCGCGCGTTCACGTCGGCGCCTTTTTCGATCAGGGCGAGCACCGGTTCTGAATGCCCTCTGAACGCGGCGCGCATCAACGACGTCCAGCCCTCGCTATCACGTGCGTCGACCTGCGCGCCCTTATTCAACAATGCATTGACAATTCCGGGGTGGTTTTCCCACGCGGCAAACATCAGCGCGGTCATACCTCGATTGTCTTTTATCTCAAGGTCGGGATCTTTTGCGAGCATGAGATCGACGATTTCAGAGTGACCTTTCCATGCGGCTGACATCAGCGCGGTACCGTTATGACGGTTTTTGGCGTTCACGTCGGCGCCGTAGTCCAGCAGTAGTTTGACAACGTCGATCTTATTGGCAAGTGCAGCGACCATCAACGGAGTTTGGCCGTCGCGGGTTCTGACTTCCGTGTCCATGCCG
The DNA here is from genome assembly GCA_035761985.1 of Pyrinomonadaceae bacterium. Taxonomy (GTDB): domain Bacteria; phylum Acidobacteriota; class Blastocatellia; order Pyrinomonadales; family Pyrinomonadaceae; genus PSRF01. The sequence continues at coordinate 709 of DASTQB010000046.1, read as the reverse complement.
GATTCGAGAAAGAGTTTTACGGCAGCAGCGTTGCCACCGCGCGACTCGTCAATGAAGCTTGCTGCGCCGTATTCGATGTTCATTTGCGCCAGTTCCTGGCGCGCTTTGTCGCTCCTGCCGCAGGCAGTTAGCGAAAATAGAATGGTGAGTAATAAGAGTAGAGGGCGATGCATAGGTTTTTCTCCTGACGCGAGGGGCGGACATTATACATCCGCGTTATTGATCGAGCACGGAAAGATATGCTTTCCACGGACCAACTGCTTCACGGTACTGCTTCGCCATGACTCGCACCACCTGACGGACGTGGCCCAGATCGTGAACAACCCACGTAGCGAGTAACTGCTTCAGCGTTACCACACCAAGCTCCGGATGCCTGCCACGCTTCTCCAGCAACTCGGGTGTCAGATTCATCTGTTGCAGTTCGTGCAGGCTATGCGCACGCATCCGCGTGAATGTATCGAGCAGATCCGCGATCGATCTACCTTTGAACTTCTCAAACATCGCCACACGATCGAACGGCTCAAAAGGTCGTTGCTCGCCATGCTGGAGAATGATCTTCGCGCGCGGGATCCAGTCAGTTTCCTCACCGTGAATCAGGTGTCCGATGATGTCGTAAGGACTCCACGTGTCCGGCCCCTCGTTCTGAACCAGCCACGGCTCCGGCAGGTCACGTAACAGAGACATCAGCGTCTCCGGTGTCCGTTGAAGC
>DASTQB010000045.1:0-10832 GCA_035761985.1 Pyrinomonadaceae bacterium | reverse complement strand
ACCGCCGCCGATCGTCGTGAGCGTGTCGGTAACGGCCGGAAGCGTGCGCAGATCCGTTGCGATTCGTTCCGCCAGCGTCGACGTGGCCGTGATCGTGTAGCCTTCGGGCGCACGCACGTTGAGCTCGAATTGCGACTGGTCGTCAACCGGCAGGAAGTTTTTGCCGACGAACATGAAGAGCGGGATGATGCTCGCAATGACGAGCACGCAAGCCAACACGATCGCCCAGCGGTGCGCCATCGACCACGTCAACATCTTCGTGTACGTACGATCGATGGGACGATAGAACCGCGATTCCTTCGAGCCGTGATCGGCAGCTTCGGTATTCTTCTCGCCTGTACTTTCCCTTTCGTTATTTTTGCGACGGATTAAACGCGCCGCCAGCATCGGCGTGAGCGTGAACGACACAAGCAACGACACCGCGATCGCAAACGCCGACGTCAATCCAAACGACGACATGAAGCGCCCGACGATTCCGCCCATGAACCCAACAGGCAGAAACACGGCGAGCAGCGATAACGTCGTCGCCATAACGGCCAGACCGATCTCTTTCGTGCCTTCAATCGCCGCCTGGAACGGCGGCATTCCCTTCTCTTCAATGAAGCGAAAGATGTTTTCGAGCACGACGATCGCGTCGTCGATCACGATGCCGACCATGAGCGTTAGCGCAAGCATCGTGATGTTGTTGAGCGTAAAGCCCATCGCGGCCATCAACCCAAACGTCGCGATCAGCGAAGTCGGAATCGCCAGGCCGGCGATGATGGTCGAACGAAAACTCCACAGGAAGACGAACACGACGATGGCCGCGAGGATGCTGCCCTCGATTAAGTGCGTCTGAATCGACTCGATCGACGCCTTGATGAAGATCGACTGATCGCCGACGACTTCGGTCTTGAAACCCGGCGGCAGAGTCTTCGCGATCTCCTGCAAGCGCTGCTTCACCTCATCGGCGACGGCGACAGTGTTCTGTCCCGACTGTTTCGAGACGATCAAAGTGACCGCCGGCTGGCCGTTCAAACGGGCCTCAGTGCGCGGTTCTTCGGCAGCGTCTTCCGCGTAACCGACGTCGCTGAGTTTGACTGAATAGCCGTCGCGGTTTGCAACGACCAGATTGTTGAATTCAGCAGGCTGGACGATGCGACCCATCGTGCGCACAGTCAGTTCGCGCGCGCCTTCGTCAATGCGACCACCCGGAAGTTCAAGGTTCTGTGCGCGCACGGCGTCCGCAATCTGTGCGACGGTGACGTTGAATGCGCGCATCTTGTCGGGATCAACCCAGATCGCGATCTCTCGCAGGCGACCACCGACGATCTGGACATCTCCCACGCCGTTGATGGACTCGATCTGCTGTTTGATCTTGTTGTCGGCAACGTCTGTGACTTCGCGCAATGAGCGCGGCGCAGACACAGCGATGCGGACCACAGGCGCGGCGTCAGTATCGAGCTTTTGAACGATCGGCTGTTCCGCCGTGAGCGGAAGGTCGTTGGCGATCAGATCGACTTTGTTTCGTACTTCCTGCGCCGCAATGTCAGGGTTCTTCTCGAGCAGGAACGTGATGAAGACCTGCGACACGCCTTCGACGGACGTCGAGCGAAGCTCGTCGATACCTGCGATGGTGTTGACTGCGCCTTCAACGAGGTCAGTAATCTCGGTTTCGATTTCCTGCGGTGACGCACCCGGATTGACGACAGTTACAGTGATCGTCGGCAAGTCGATCTTCGGAAACAGATCGACGCCGAGCGAGTTGTACGAGAACAGCCCGACGACAGTCAGGCTGAGGATCAGCATCGTCGCAAAAACCGGACGGCGAACACATATTTCAGCAAGTTTTTGCATGGTGTTATTTCTTTTTTGGCGGTCCCATTACTGCTTTACCGCGACCCCATCACTCAACTGTTCCTGGTTGCTGGTGGCGACTTGCTCGTCAGCATTGATCCCAGACCTGATCTCGATCAGATCGCCTTCGGTCTGGCCCGTCTGCACGACGCGCTGCTCGGCACGGCCATCTCTGATCACAAACACACGGCTCACGCCTGCTTCAGTGACCACGGCCCGCGCCGGAACCAACACTGCCGGTTCGGCACGTTCCTGAAGTATTCGCACGGTCGCAAACTGTCCCGGCTTCAACGCGCCACTGCCGTTTTCAACCTCGGCTTCGACAGTCAACGTGCGTGAAGCTGCAGACACGTTCGGCGCAATGCGCGCAACGCGCCCGCTGAAGTTTCTGTTAGGCCACGCGCTCGTAGTGATCGAAACTGACTGGCCCACACGCACTTCCGGAATCGCCTGTTCGGGAATATCGATACGAATACGTAGCGGGTTGGTCCGCACAATCGTCACGACTTTCTGCTGCGGCGAAACATACTCACCCAGATCCGCCGTGCGTTCCGTCACGAATCCATCAATCGGTGCAGGAATGTTTGCGTAGGAAAGATTCTTACGCGCGAGAGCCAGCTGCGCCTCGGCGTTCGCGACGTTTGTGCGCGCGACTTCAACTCCGGCGAAGTTCTGTCGCGCCTGCGCCAGCGCCACTTCATATCGCTCCCGCAACTGATCTCGACGTGCACGTTGCTCATCGTAAAAAGATCGCGACACGTCGCCCGACTCGATCAACTTCTCCGCGCGACGCAAGTTCTTCTCTGCCAGATCAAACTCGACTCTCGCCGCCGCTACTTCGGCGACACGATTCGGATCGAACGCCTGGCCCGATCTCAATCCAATTCTCTCTTCCGCCTGCCTCACCGCCGCTCGCGCCTGTTCGACTTGTGCTTGTGTCTGCTCGACGCGGAGTTTCAGTTCAGCATCGTCGAGACGCACCAGCATCTGCCCGCGTCGCACCGGACTGCCGATATCGACGCCCACTGCCACGACCTTGCCCGACGTCTGCGGCGCAACGTCAGTCTGTTCGTCGCCTGCCAGACTGCCTGTGGCTTCGAAGAAGCGCGGCAGTTCACGCCTGATGGCCGCGGCCGTCGTCACTTCAACCGGGAGTGGTTGAGCGTTTGCGGGCGTTGCTTCAGTTCTGTTGTTGGCTTTCGACCCGCCACACGCTGCGACGAACAGGCCGAGCGCGACGAGCAACAACGTCAGAACCAGTAGTTTAAGTTTTCCCAAAGCTCGCATTGTTTTTCTTACTCTTTGTCGTTCCTGTTACTGTTCGTGGTAATCCCGTTCAGAAGAATGTCGGTAAAATGCCTGGCAGCGTTCTCGTTGGAGATGTCCAGCAAGCGGCGCTTGGGATCCCAGAGGTTGTTGTTGAGCGAGTGGTGCATCACCATGCCGATAAACGCGCGGACGACGATCGCTGGATCGACGTTGATGAGCGCGCCCTCGCTTTGTCGCTGCCGGATATAGGCGCCGAGAAATTCGTAAACATGACGCACAAACTCGTCGAAAAACATTTGCGCGAGCTCGTGTTTCTCGAGTGCCGAGTGAAGCAGGAGACGCTGAAACTCGGGATCGTTTTCGTGATGGTTCAGGGCGCCGAGGGCGAGCGATTCGAACACCGCGCGGTCGTCTTTACGCTTGATGGCGTCGGCGGCCATTTCCGCCGGCTCAAACTTCCCGCTGGAGCACGCCTTGTGATCGAGGATCGCGGCGTAGAGTTCTTCCTTGGTGGCGAAGTGGCGGAAGACCATGGCCTCGGAGACGCCCGCAGCGTGGGCAATCTCTTTCGTCGTGGTGCCGCGGAAACCGCGCTCCGAGAAGAGTTTTACTGCAACCCTGAGAATCTGAAGCCGGCGTTCCTCGCCGGCCATTCGCGCGCTGGTTGCTGCGCTTTCAACTGTTATCTGTTTGCTCAATAGGGGATCTACCTGCCTTAAAACCGCCTTAAAGTAAGTGCTTACTTACCACCGTAACAAAGATGCTGTCAAGCACTTCTGAGTTGGACGCCTCGATACGATTGTTAATCGCCGGATTGTACGGATCCGATCCTTTACGTTGATGTTTTCCGTACCCTTTCGCAACAAGTCCTTGAGCAAAAAGTGCGAACTTACCCCAGCGGCGATCCGGCACAAGCTTTGCTCCGGTTATCCGCTAGCCCAATCCTATTCTGATTTAAGAAGGAGACTCTGATATGCCAGAGAATAGAAGCAACGAAGGAACTACTGGAAACACCGGCGCAACCGGCGCCTATGGAAGTGGATCACATGGAACAACAGGAGTGTCTGGAGCTACCGGCACAACTGGAACCACCGGCACTGGAGCCGCAACCGCTTTATCGCAAACAGCCCAGGACTACGGTCAGAAGATTCAAGAGGCTGCCACCCACGCACGTGAATACGTGAGCGATAAAGTTTCTGTCGTCGGCGACAAGCTCAAAGACTTGCAGAACGCTGATCTCGGCGAGCTCGCTGAAAACGCGAAACAGTATGCGCGTCAAAAACCAGGCCAGGCGCTGTTGATTTCTGCCGCAGCAGGATTGTTGCTCGGTCTGATTATTCGTGGCCGGCGTTAGCCGCGCTGCAAACAGGAACAGGGGGTGAACCAACATGGCGGCAACAAAGCAAAGTTTGTCGAAAACTAACGGAGCAGCACCAGCAATACGCACTGAGAACACTGAGAACCTGCCAACTCTGTTCAGTCGCCTCGGCGACGACGTGATGGACCTCTTCAATTCTCAGCTAGCGTTATTCAAGGTTGAGATCAAGGAGGAGGCACAGGCCTACGCTCGCAACATCACCATGATCGGCGTGGGCGCCGTAATCGCGATTGTTGGTTTTGCGTTGCTGAATGTGGCGATTGCTTTTGCGGTATCGACCCTGTTCGCGCAAGCCAACTTTAGCCAGCCCGCCAGCTTCGCGCTGGGGTTCGTCGTAACAGGCGGCTTCTACGTCTTAGTTGGCGCTATCGTTGTCCTGTTGATGAAGAACCGTTTGGCCAAGCAGGATCTGGTGCCACAAAGAACAGTTGCAGAACTGAGAAAGGATAAACAATGGCTGAAGAACGAACTCTAGGCCTGGCTCGCGCTCAAGACTACGATCACACGGCTGAAGAGCCTTCCAAAGAGGAACTTCAACGCCGTTTGGGCGAGGCACGAGATTCAATCTCAAATACAGTAACTGAAATAAAAGAGACCGTTGCAAATCAGGTTCAAGCCGTGAAAGACACACTCGATTGGCGTGAGCAGTTTAAGAAACGGCCCGTTGCGTGGAGCGCGGGCGCTATGGGCGTGGGTTTCGCACTTGGATATTGCATTGCGGGATATGCTAAAGGTGATGATTCAGCTTATTCGACCGCGATCGATCGTTATGATGAAGAATCGCGAAACTATGCGTCGAGATCACTGATGGGCGATGCGGCAGCGATGAGCACTCCGCAGGCAGGATTCAGGAGTAAACAGAGTAACGGGCACGACTCGGGTCCGAGCCTTTTTCAGAAAGTGGCCAACACGCCTGCGTTCGAACGCGTTAAGGAGGAAGCAGGAAATATAGGCAACGCGGTGGTCCAGGAGCTGTCCAATACCGCGAAGACAGTGGTGTTACCGGCGCTGATCACGTCGCTGCGAAACTTCATCGGCGATCGTCTGCCGAATGCGAATGCGCCGCAGCGATCAAGTTACCAACCTTCACTCGAACGTAATCAGTAACAATCCGTGTAATCCGTGGCTTGTTTTTGGCCACGGATTACACAATCCAACCCGATTACCGCTGTTTGCGTGGGAGTTTCTCGTCGCGCATGGCGGTCTGGTAAACAAACGCCGCCATGATGGTCGACGCCTGTTTCATGTCGTCGGCTTGAATGCGATCGAACACATCCTGGTTTGAGTGATGCGTGCGTGTGTCGTATTCGATCTCGTCCTGAATAAACTGAAATCCCGGCAAGCCGATCGCGTCGAACGCGAGGTGATCTGTCCCGCCGGTGTTTGAGATCGAGAGTGTCGTCGCGCCCATGTCTCTGAACGGTGCCAGCCATTGACGGAAGATCGGGCGAACGGCTTCGTTGCCCTGCAGGTAAACTCCGCGGATCTTGCCGGTGCCGTTGTCGAGGTTGAAATAGGCGCTGAACTTCTCGTAGTCGGCTTTCTTGACGAGCACTGGGCCAGTCTGTGTGGCGGCGCCGTTGCCGTTTCCATTGCCGTTACCGTTGCCATTCGCGCTGGTGCCGCCGGTTGCAGGGGCTGCTGAAGTTGCAGGGTTCTGCATACTGCCGAAGTGCTGTGCAACGTACGCACGCGAACCGAGCAGGCCTTGTTCTTCACCACTCCACAGCGCAACACGAATCGTGCGTCGAGGTTTCAAGCCGAGCGCCTGGATGATTCGGACTGCTTCCATGGCGACTGAAACGCCGGCGGCGTTGTCAGTAGCGCCGGTGCCGGAGTGCCACGAATCCATGTGTCCGCCGAGCATGACGACCTCGTCTTTCAGATCGGTGCCCGGGATTTCCGCGATCGTGTTGTAGCCCATCAGATCGGTTTCCTGCCATGCGACGGACAGATCGACCGTCATTTTCACCGCTTGGCCTGCCTGCAACATGCGGACGATGCGGTTGTAGTGTTCGATTGCGAGCACGACTTGCGGAGTCAGTTTTGGGCCACTGCGATCATAAGCAGATATGCCGCGAGTCGGTGGCGCATTGGGATCACGCACCGGCTGCGGAACGGCCGCTGATTGCACAAAGATCGTTCCGCCGTCACCTCGACTCGGATCGATCAACAACGCCGCGCCTTCGGCCATGAAGAAACGCAACTTGTTTGCGGCAAACTCAGCCGCCGCCCGCAAGTTGGGATTATTGCCGAAGTTTCCGCGACCTCCGCCCGTGCGTGGCTCGGGTGCGTCTGCGAGTGCAAGCAATTCTTTTTCAGTCAGGCGCGTGCCCTGTGGCTCAAAGTGCGCGCGCACTTCACGCATCGGAGCGGTCAGGACGATCTTGCCGTTCAGCTTGCCTTTGAACTTTTCGAGATCTGCGTCGGAGCGGGCGTCGAAGTAGACGACCTCAGCAGTGACTGGACTCGCGAAACCCGGCGACCACGCTTTTGGATACGCGATCAACGGAATCGCGAGTGGTTCGATCACTTGCGCTGAGAAGCGCTTCAGTTCCCAGCCGCGGCCGAATGGTCCAAACGACTCGAGACGTGCGTTTTGCAAACCCCACTTGGTCAACTGATCGCGCGTCCATTCATTAGCGCGCTTCATGCCGGGCGACGCGGTCAGGCGCGGGCCGATGACGTCGCTCAGGTAGCTCATGGTCTGCATCACCTGCGAGCGATTCATGCCTTCGTCCTTGATGCGCTGAATCGGATCGTTTGGGTCTGGCGTGGGAGCGGTTTGTGCGAGCAGCGTCGCGGGCGAGGCTAGTAAGAGCACGAGCAGCACTACTGCTGTATAGCGCCGAAGCATCATGGTGGTGGTCTCCTCGAATTGTTTGGTCAAAAGAAAGGTGGACGGCTAATACTGCACCCACGGCGGAATGCTTGGCAAGTGCTGGGAAGCGAACGAATAGGTCCTATAGGACTCATAGGACCTATACGACCTATTCTTAGCTCGCGGGAACGGCTCGGGCGTGTTGCCGGTCGCTTCCGTTTATAGGTTATAGGTCCTATAGGTCGTATACGACCTATTCGTTTTAGCTCGCGGAGCGGCTCGGGCGCGTTGCCGGTGGCTTCCGTTTATAGGTCATATAGGTCCTATAGGTCGTATACGACCTATGCGTTTTAGCTCGCGGAGCGGCTCGGGCGTGTTGCCGGTGGCTTCACGATCGGCTCGGGCGTCTCGTTCGATCGATACCCACAATCCTCATTCGCGCAATACCGGAACGTCCCCTGCTTCTTCGTCGTCTTCTCCAGCAACAACGGCGCGTTGCACTGCGGGCACGTCTCCAGCACCGGCTTGTCCCAGTAGACGACGTTGCAGTTCGGATACTCCGAACATCCGTAAAACACTTTCCCGCGCTTCGACTTCTTCACGACCAGCTCGCCTTTGCAACCCGGCCGCGGGCACGAAACACCAACAGTCTCCTGCTTGATGTACTTGCACTTCGGATAATTCGAACAAGAGATAAACTCGCCAAAACGCCCGACACGTTTCACAAGCTGCGCGCCGTCAACCGGACACTTCTCGTCGAGCGGAACAGGAGCAGGCGCAGCGACGCCAGTCTTTCCAATCTTCCTGATGTTGCGACACTCCGGATAACCCGTGCAGCCGAGGAATGGACCAAACCGCCCGCGCTTCATCTGCATCGGCTTCTCACACAACTCGCAAACTTCAGGTTCAGCTTCTGCGCCGTCAGCCTGCGGCTCGGACGAGTTACTCGCCGCACCATCTGAACCTGCAGCCGGCTCAGCATCACGCGTCGCGTCGCAGTTAAGACATTTTAAGTATGGTCCAAACCGTCCCCACTTCTGGACCATGCCCGGCGTGTTGCACTTCAAACACACCTCTTCGGTTGGCACGCTCTTCTCTTTTATGTCTTTGACGTAGTGCTGAAACTCTTTCAGGTCGCCTTCAAACTTGTCGTAAAACTCGCGCAGCGCCTTGGTCCACTTGATCTTCCCTTCCTCGATCTCGTCGAGCTCCTCTTCCATGCGCGCGGTGTAACTCTCGTTGAAAAGATCGTCGAAACCGCCGTCGATGAGAAGATCGTTGACCGTCTTGCCAAGCGCCGTCGGGTGAAAACGGCTCTGGATCTTCTCGACGTACTCACGCTCCTGAATCGTCGACATGATCGCGGCGTAAGTTGAAGGACGTCCGATGCCCTTCTCTTCGAGCGCTTTGACGAGTGTCGCTTCGGTGTAGCGTGGCGGCGGCTCGGTGAAGTGCTGCTCAGGCGTGATCGAATTGAGACTCAGAGTCTCGCCTTTTTCAACCACGGGCAGCGTGCGTTCAGCTTCGTCATCTTCTTCGGTCTTTTCGTCGCGGCCTTCCTGGTAGATCTTTAAGAAGCCGTCGAACTTCTGCACCGAACCGGTTGCGCGGAAGATAAACCTGCCTGCCTGGATGTCGATCGTTGTTTGATCAAACACTGCGGGCATCATCTGCGAAGCGACAAACCGCTGCCAGATCAGTCGATAAAGCTTCAACTCTTCCGGTTTCAGGAATTTCGCGAGCGAATCAGGCGTTCGTGCAACTTCCGTCGGACGTATCGCTTCGTGCGCGTCCTGCGCGTCTTTCTTCGAGCGATAATGCACGGCCTTCTCCGGAAGATAATCGGCGCCGTATTGCCGGCCGATGTAGTCGCGCACTTCACCGAGCGCTGCATCAGAAACACGCGTCGAATCGGTTCGCATGTAGGTGATGAGACCGACAGAACCTTCCTGTCCAAGTTCGATACCTTCGTAAAGCTTCTGCGCGATCATCATCGTCCGCTTCACCGGGAAACCGAGTTTGCGTGAGGCTTCCTGCTGAAGTTTTGAGGTGATGAACGGCGGAACCGGATTGCGTTTCCGTTCCTTCGTCGTGACATCGCCGACGATGAACGTCTGCTTCTCAGCTTCGGCGACGATCTCGCCGGCTTTGGCTTCGTCGTTGATCAGGATCTCGTTCTTCTTGAGTTCCTGATCGAAGCCTGAAGTCTTAACGGTCTGCTCGTCGATCTTGAACAGCCGTGCATCGAACGCTGGCGGAAGTTTCGAACTGAGATTCGCCGCGATGGTCCAATACTCAGTCTTTACAAACTGCTCGATCTCGCGTTCGCGCTCCACTACCATTCGCAACGCGACTGACTGCACGCGACCGGCGCTCAAACGTCCACCAATCGTCCGGCACAAAAGCGGCGAGACTTTGTAACCCACTAAACGATCGAGTACGCGACGCGCCTGTTGTGCATCGACCAGGTTTTCATCGATCTGTCGTGGATGTTCGAAAGCTTCGTTGACCGCGCGTTTCGTGATCTCGTTGAACATCACGCGATAAGCGGGCTTGGCCGGTCTCTTCGGGACTATCTCTTCCGCGAGGTGCTGGCAGATCGCTTCGCCTTCACGATCCGGGTCGGCGGCGAGGTAAATCGCCTCGGCTTCTTTCGCCGCCTTCTTCAGTTCGGCAACGATCTTTTTGTTGTTGCGTTTCTTTGAGTCGGGAATCAGTTCGTAAGTCGGTTCGAAATTGTGTTCGACGTCAACTCCGAGACCTTTCGAAGGCAGATCTTTAATGTGGCCTATCGAGGCCTTAACCACGTAGTCCTTTCCCAAATACTTGTTAATCGTCTTCGCCTTTGCCGGCGACTCAACTATGACTAAATTTTTTGCCATCTTTTCCTACAATCTCTTCACGAAGCACCTTCCCGGTAGCGCACGCACCAGCTCTCGCATCTCGAGCGAGAGTAGCGCCGCCGTTAGCTCCGAAATCGGCAGCTTGCTCTTATCAAAAAGCCAGTCGACATGCGCCGGGTCGTCGGGTGTCAACAACTTGAATACTGAAGTCTCCGCCGGCGAAAGTCCTTCCGGAACGAAAGACAACCGTGCCGATTCCTTCTTCACATCAATAAAAGGAGGCGGCAATAGCGTCGCAGCGACCTGCGGCGGCAGTTCAGTGACGATGTCCTGCCACTGCTGCACGAGCTTCGCTCCCGCGCCTTTGATCAAGTAATTGGTGCCGAACGAGTTTCGTGAAGTGATGTTGCCGGGTACGGCAAACACTTCGCGGTTCTGTTCGATCGCCAATCGCGCGGTTATCAAAGATCCCGAATGTTCGGACGCTTCCACCACTACGACCCCCAGGCTCAGTCCGCTAATGATGCGGTTGCGGTACGGAAAGTTTTCCGACACCGGCGGCGTGCCTAAGGGGAACTGGCTTACGAGTGCGCCGCCTCGATCCAGTATTTCCGCCGCTAACTTCTTATGATCACGCGGGTAAACCTCGTCGATTCCCGTTCCGAGGACCGCGACCGTACGGCCA
>DASTQB010000044.1:0-15353 GCA_035761985.1 Pyrinomonadaceae bacterium | reverse complement strand
CGTTGGACCATTCACACCTGATAACGAACGAAGAGTTTGGCGCGCCACTTTTCTCGGAGGTGGCCCACCAGTTTAACGTCCAGATCTACCGGACGCAGTTGCACTGTCCGGAAACGCTGCCTCGCGTACACGCGATCATCGAACGCGAGAAACCTGCACACACGGAATATCACCTTTGCGTGATCGAGCCGCGCCTGCGCGTCGGCTTCCAGGCACAGGTCGGAAAAGATGCGGTCGTGGCTGGTCCACCTTCAGAACTTCTACTGCACGAGGGAATGTCCCTCGATCGGCAGAGCTCACTGGGAGGCGAACCGAATGCGACAGTCGGCGAACACAGTCGCGTTGGCGTGAGCACGCGCGTCGGTTAAAGCAATCGAAAGCTTAGAGGAGGAAACATGGTAACGAAACATCAGGCCGTTCAGGGCGGTTATCAGGGCAAACATGGTGGTCACGACCATGATGATCGCCCACCCCGTGATCTAAAGGCCGCCGTCAGGAACAACTATTTTTACGGAAAGCTGCTCGATGTTTTTCATCTGGAGATGGAGCAGGAATACTTCAACTCCAAACGCTGGTTGCTGAACCGGCTGGTAACGGGGCCCGGCGTGGTGTGTGGTCTAAAAGTGGAACTCTCCGACGACGAGAAAAGCATCGAGGTATTGCCGGGGCTGGCCATCGATCGATGTGGACGCGAGATCATCGTCCCCGCTCGCTCCAAACCTTATCCGCTTCCCGAAATGCCACCGTACGAACCACCGGACCAGGGAGCAAAGCAACGTCATCGCCGCCCGCAGGACGAGTACGAACGTCCTTACTACTGCGAGATCCCTTTTGCACACGTGGCGATTTGCTATCGCGAGTGTAAGTCGGATCCAGTGCCTGCGCTCGCCGGCGATTGCGATTCGCAGGCATGGTGCGCGTCGGGCTCGATTCGCGAGCAGTACTCGATCGAAGTCAGGCGTGGTTTCGCGCCGACACGGAATCTGTACTTCCCGCCGGACGTTATCGACAACGGCAAGATCAATTACGGCAATCTCGTCGATTTCGTAACGGGCTCCTGCCGTCCACTTCCTGACGACTGCTGTATTCCATTAGTAAACGTAGAACTAAGAGAGTCTGACAATGGCTGGCAGCCGGAGCTCGACAACCGCGTCACTCCAATCGCCTACACCAATCGTCTGCTCTATGCACTCATCAACTCCCTGTTGGGATCAGAGCAGGAAGAATCTGAAGTTTGAGAGGAAAGAAGATTATGAAAACCAATACAGGATGCGCCGACATGGTGTGCGATCGCGGTGTAGCGGAACTGCCACGCTTTTTCCCTCGCCAGCTTATTACTTCAGACGATCTGACACTCGAGCAGGAATACTTCCGCAACAAGTTGCGCTTGCACAACCGCATGCTGCACGGCTGGGGCGTGGTTTGTGGCGCGCAGGTTTGCATGGTGCCGAGGGCCAACGGCAATGGCAACGGCGAGTTTGAGCCGTGGAAGGTGTACGTCAAGCCCGGTTACATACTTGGACCATGCGGCGACGAGATCGTCATCGACTGCGCGCGCATAGTCGATCTGCGCACGTCGGGCGTGACGGGCATAAGTGGTGAACCGTGCGTCGATGCGGTCGATCCGTGGTGTGTCGAAGTCTTCGAGAGAGAAGGACCAGACACGCTATACCTCGCCGTGCGTTACAAACAGGAAGCGACTCGTCCGGTGCGCGTGCAGCCTGCCGGTTGCGGCTGTGATGACACGCGTTGCGAGAACTCGCGCTGGCGCGACGGTTACGAGATCAAAGTTCTCGACTACTGCCCTCATGAGCATAAAGACCCGCCGATCTTTGATGATCTGTTTGAGGATGCTCCGATTCCGCCGTGTCCGGCTGCGCCTGAAGATCCGTGGGTTGGTTTGGCAAAGATCGAGCTCGACGCGGATGGAGTGATCAGCAGGATCGACAACTGCTCTTGTCGTCGTCTGGTGCTTTCGCACGCGCATTTCTGGTGGAACTGTGAACCGCCTGTGGCAGTTGAAAATCTTCAGGATGGCGGCGACATCCACCGCGGAGAAGAGCGTGTGATCAGAGTTGAAACTGCGAAACCTCTTCCCCAAGGGACGAAGGTTGAAGTCGGCAGGGGCATCACTGTGGACGCAGCGCGAGTCCGGCGCGATCCAAACAACGAAAGAGTGTTGGAGGTCCCGATCAAAGTCGAGCAGAACGCGGCGATGGGAGCGCGAGCAATGACGATCATCCTTCCAAATGAACAACGGATGGTCCAGCCGAACGCGATCAACGTCGTCAGGGCCGCAACGCAGCCTGCCGAACCGGACAAGATTCCACCTCAAACGGTGCGGAAAACGCGACGACCGTTGGGCGACACGGCGCCGCTGGGTGGCAAGGAACCGGAGAAGTAGTACCGGCTTTGCACGAAAAAATCATGTCAATCCTGATAATCATGTTAATCCTGTGAAGCATGACTTTCGAGTCGGGCGTTTTTACAGGATTTGCAGGATTGGACATGATTTACATGATGATCATGGACGCGCGTTTAGACGTCACAACGATTTGCAATGGGCAGCGCCCGTGGAACAGAGTCAAAGCGAACTTCAACGCACGTTGAACGACCGAGCGTAGGTTCGCCGCACGATCAGGCTTCACCGCTCGATCCATTGCTGGAGCTCCAGCAGACGGTTGGCAACCAGGCGGTGTTGAGACTCCTGCGCGCAGGACACGCCCACGCGAAGTTTCGAAATTCATCGTCGATGCAAGGTGGCGGCGGTTGTGCAGCACCGCGGGCACGCAGCCGGCCGCCGCTAACCTTGCAGAAGAAATGTGCGAGCTGTGCGACGGGCGCAAAGTGCAGCAAGTGTGGCGAGGAAGAGGAGCTTCAGCGCAAGGCTGCACATCCTGTGATCCAGCGCGCGGCTAAACTTCCAACCGACACCTCCGAAACTCCAACATCCGAAACCCCCGCACGACCGGCGGGCCTGATAGTAGAAGACACCACGAAAGAAATCTCACCGGGACAGATGCGCAAGACCGAGTTCCTGTCGACCTTGCGCAGTGTTGTGCGTCCGATTGTCGAAGACGCGCCGCAGGTTGGACCAGACTCAAACGGATCGTACGTCGACAAGTGGATCAACGATTCGGCCGCAAAAGATCCTGCACATCTCGAGCATGCAGTGATCAAGTACGCGCCCAGTGCCGCCGATGCGACGACGGCACAGGACTACATCGATGCGGTAGTGTCGCAGGTCGAGTGGGGCGTGCTTATCTGGTCCACCACCGGAAAGATCATTGGTTTGCCGCCGACGTTTGCACGCGACCTGCCTGATACCGAGAAGAAACCAGCCGCGGATGAAGACACCATTCAGCGGAAATCTGCGGATGGAAAAGATGCAGAGACTGATGACGTATCTGCGATTCGAAGCGAGTTGAGCGGTGGAAATCCTCTGTCGAGCAGCGTCAGAGGACCGATGGAAAAGGCGTACGGCACGAGCTTCTCGAACGTCAAAGTTCACACAAATTCGAAAGCGGCGGAGTTGTCTGCAAACCTCGACGCGCGAGCTTTCACGATCGGCAGTGACATCGCTTTTGCCGCTGGAGAATTCAAACCGGGCACGTTAGTCGGCGATGCACTGATCGCGCACGAGCTAGCGCACGTTGCGCAACAGCAAGGCGGAGCTGCATCAGGACCAGCCACGAAGGGCGCGGCAAATTACGGTTCGCTTGAAGAAGATGCGGATCTATCGGCTGTTGGCGCGATGGCTTCGATCTGGGGCGGAGTCAAAGAAGGTCTTGCAGGTGTCGCACGAAGTGCGATTCCGAAGTTGCGATCCGGATTGAAGTTGCAACGTTGTAACGGCGACACAGAGACGAAGGGCCAGACGCCGAGCCCTGCGCAACCACAACAAACAACGCCGGACGCTAAGCAAACCCCGGCCCCACCGCCACAAGCTCCTGCTGAAAAAGTAGACTTTAGTATCTGCACCAATCAGAAGAACCGGGAAAAGGTTGAGGCGATCATCAAAGGGAACCCACGCAATTACGACCTTACGAAAGTCAGGTTCAATATCGATAAATTCACGAAGAACTTCACCGAGGTTGCCAAGAAATACGTGAAGGACAACAAGGTGACCAGCTCGACAGAACTCGGACTCGAGCTGAAGGAATTAAATAAAGGCGTCGCCGAGCAGGACGGAATGTGTGTGGTGATTATCAAGGGTTGGGAGAGTGCAGCTGCAATCGCGAAAGAGAAGCGGGAGAGCTGTGTCGAACGCATTAAAGTGTTTCAGGCAGATGCGACGCTGAAGAAGGTCTATACAGAGTGGGTGACAGAAACCGTCGAGGAGAACGACGCCGGTTACGAAGACGTAGTAACGCGGGCTGCAAAAAAGAGATCCGACCTCTTCCAGGGCCGCAAGGCTGAGTATGCAAACGAAGTCAAACGTCACAACGACAAGTGGATCGACTCGTTGAATAAGGGCGAATGCGTGGCCCTTCCCGTTGGTTGGAAAGATCCGAACATCGGCACACTTCCAACAAAGCCCGGGTCAGGAACTTTGAAGAAGACCGATCCCGCTGCACAGGCGATAGCCGTCGTCTATGCGGAACAAACGCGCACGAGTAAAGAGACTGGCGCTGCGGCAAATTTCAAGGAACAACAAAAGTACATCTGGTTTTCGATTCGCAAGCGCGTGGAGAGTGCGAACTACCCACCTAACCTCGCAGCCGTGCTCGATCCCGGACAATATCATGCAATCGGGCAGAGCGATTACAACAGTGCGCTCACCGACCTCGAAACAAACGATCCACCTGCACTCGAAGCATTGAAGACTGCCAGGCAGGTGGTCCTCGACAACTGGACCTCGGCGATCCCGGCCGATGCCGGAACGGGATATTTTCACTGGCGCGATCCCAGCACGCCCAATACTTGCTACGCCGGGGCGAGCAAGTTGAAGGCAGAGGAAAAACTGAAGAAGGAGAAGGAGTGTGCGTGGGATTGGGCCAGGAAGATCAAGATCGTTGGCACAGTCACGAAAGAGGAGGGATGGTTGAAACGCATTCGCGCGGCCGGCGACGATCCCGTTGGCTCGATGTACATCTATCCGTGAGATAGGAGACAGGAACACTCATCAATTTGTAGGATGAAGAGACTAATTAACAGCGTGTTCGACAGGTTTGTGCGGCCTGAGTTTTCCTTTGCCGGGAGATCCTGGTTGTTCTTTCAGGTGTGCGGCGGCGCGGGAGTGGTGTTTGCGATCGTGTTGATGTTGACGCTTGCTGCGTTCACGGGTCTTTCAGTTACGCTGATGGGCGCACTTATTGTCGCGGATTTGATCGCGTGCCTGGCGCTTACGATGGTTACGAAGATCATCCTTGGCGAGGAGCGTCTGACTTACTGTCATCACGAGATCTCGCTGATCGTCGTCACTGCTTTGATTGCGTGGCTGGTGGGCCAACCCGTTTTGAGTTATCTGGATGTGAGTATTTTGGGTTTGGGGCTGGGGTTGGCGTGTGGGCGTGTTGGATGTTTGATGGCCGGGTGTTGTCATGGCACGCCGGCGCGATGTGGTGTGCGTTACGGACCTGCGCACGTTGCGGCGGGTTTCAGTCTGTATTATGGCGGGGTGAGGTTCATTCCGATCCAGATCATCGAAGCGATCTGGGTTGCGGCTATTGTGTTTGCCGGGAGTTGGATGGTTTTGAGTGGATATCCGGCGGGAATGGCATTGTCCTTATATATATGCGCGTATGGTGCAGGGCGGTTCTTCTTCGAGTTTTTCCGCGCGGATACCGACCGGGCGTATTTCAAGGGTTTTTCCGAGAGCCAGTGGATTTCGTTGTTGCTGATGTGGTTGGTTGTGGCTGGTGAGTTTGCGGGTGTGCTGCCGTTTCAGTGGTGGACGGTTGTGGTAACTGCCTTCGTGTCGATGGTCATGTTTGCGGTTGCGATGAGGAGGCGTTCGGATTACCGGCTGTTGTTGCCGCGACACATGGAGGAGCTTGCACACGCACTGGATGCGACTTCGAATCATGCCGGTCAGAATGGTGGCGGCTCGCGGGTTCGCGCTTCAGGTGTGCCGATTGACTGTACTTCGCTCGGGGTTCAGATCTCGGCGGGCAGGATCAAAGTTGCAGGAAAGCATCTTTATCACTACGCGCTTTCGAATAAGACGGCGAACATGACTGAAGACAGCGCGCGTGTTGTGGCGCGATTGATCCTGCAGCTCCGGCATCCAATCGGGAGCAGCGATCTGATCGCAGGCAATCGAGGCGTATTTCACCTGCTGGTGTCTGCTCCGTGAAGTGCGGCCGCGGATACACGCAGAAAATCCGCAGATTTTTTCGGTGTTCATCCGCGGCGGAACGAGCTGCACTGACGTTGGCGCTCGTGATCTTTTTTATTGCCGGCTATTTTGGCGTGGGTCACTCGAGAGATCCTTCGGGAGCCGGCGAGCTGCAGATTTTCCTCGACGATCAAATCCCATTCATCGCTGGCTCCGTCTGGATCTACCTGCTGATCTTTCCCGCGGCGCTTGTGCCACTGTTTATCGTCCGCTGCCAGCGACTGTTTCGCCGCACCGCACTTGCCTACGCCGCTGTTATTTCCGTCTCGCTGATCTTCTTCGCCACTTTTCCGATCACATCCGCGCGTTTGCGAACCCCTCAGGCGATGTTGGACGTCACACAGCCTTCAGACTGGGCAGTCTCAGTGCTTTATGCACTCGATCCACCTTACAACCTCTTCCCATCGCTTCACGTCTCGATCGCCGTGCTCGCCGCCTTCTCCGTTTGGAAAGCGGCGAAGCCGTACGGCATCGTCGCGTTCTCGTGCCTCGTGTTTGTGATCGTCTCGATCTTTACGGTCAAGCAGCACGTGGTGCTCGACGCAGTCGCCGGGGGTACACTCGGCGCGTTAGCCGGCGCTTTGATCCTGCACCCTTATCGCCCCCGAGGCCCTCTCGCGCCCGCTTACACGTGGCGTGGTCCATCGATCTACCTCGCCTTCCTCGTGCTCGTCTACACGGGCTTTTATGTCACCTACCATGTATTGCATTAAGTACGACACGACTTCCTCGAGCGACGGCTCTGCGCTCTTTCTCGCCGCGCGATAGTGGTCGTTGTTGTAACGCTTGTCCTGCATCGCGGCGAGTTTCTCCTGTGCGCGGGAAAAGAAATTGAGCAGCGGGTACAACGGATCATCAGGCGTACACCTGCGTTTCAACTCGGCGACAAACTCCGGAATGTCGTAATAAAGAAACTGGTAGCCATAGTTCTTCGTGATCAGCCGCGTGATGTCCATCAAGTTGTAATAACGGTCCGCGGTAACGTGAAACGTCCGCGCCGCCGTCTCGCGTTGCTTGAAGATGGAAACGATGTTGTCCGCGATAGTCTCGACGGGAAGAAAACTGATCTGGTTCGTCGCCTTCACTGCAATGCCGTGTTTGATCATGAACGAGAGCAGTCGAATCACGATGTCGTCGCTGCTTGCAACACCTTGCTTCGACGCAGTGATGAATGACGGCCGGTAAACACGGACTTTCAGTCCCTGTCGCGCGGCGCCAAACACCAACTGCTCCGCGACCCACTTCGTCTGCGCATAACCGAAATCGAGATTCAGCATCTCGTCATTGTTATCAGTCTCGAAAAGCTCTCCCTTGACGGTCCACCCGAAGATGATCGTGCTCGACACAAAGTGAAACTCCTTGCGCGTTCCGGTCGCCGAGAAGCGCAGCAGTTCGCGCGTACCCTCGACGTTATGCGGCCGCAACGAATCGTAGTTCAACACGTAATTAACGAGCGCAGCATTGTGAATCACAGCCTGCACTTTCGTCGCGAGCGACCGCCAGTCACTCTCTTGAAGCCCGAGGTTATAACGCGAAATATCGCCACAGATAACGCGGATTCGATTTTCGATTGCGGGCGTGTATAGTCCCGACGCACGCAATCCGTCCCTGATCCGCGCCAATCCGTGTTCAGGATTTCGCGCGCGAATTAAGACGTGATAGATGTGTTGCGTCTCTCGTAGCAGGCTCTCCAACAGGAACGGACCAAAGAACCCAGTTGCACCGGTTAGAAGCACATGCGTCACAGGTTCATCCACGCCGATCAAACCCGTGGACCATTGAGCATCCCTTTTCATTTGATCGCGTTGCAGTCTTTCGTGCTCGCGTCTGAGTCTTTTCAGAATGTCGTGCAGCGCATCAACGCGCTCCCGGGAAAAGCTCTCCAATCCACTGAAGAGAGAGAACAACTCGGCGACTGTCAGCTGCTGCAACAGGCGCGCATCGATCTGGCTCAGTAGATCAGTTGCGCCGTGATCTTTTAAGACTGACTCGATGTCGTCCAGCAAGGTGACCATGCCGAGAGAATCGACGCCGACGGCGGCAAGCGTGCAATCCTCGTTTCCTGCCAGGTTGTGGCGTCGCAGGAAGTGCCGAAACCGATCTTCGAGCAACAGCGGTGGATCAGGTTGTTCGTTGTGCGTTGCAATCACTCGAAGTTGACCAGCCAACCAGAGTTGCCGCGTTCGACTGCGTGCGATCTTTCCCGATGTCGTTTTGGCGATCGTTCCCGGAGGAACGAAGACAATCGTTTGCGGCCTGATGCTGAACTGCGTGTAAATCGCGTGAATGATCTGCTGCGGATCGGGAAGCTCTTTCTTGACCTCGGCGACGACGACGAGGCCCTCCTCAGCTTCGAACGCTGCTGCAAGCCTGATCCTCGAAGACGCAGACTGGACAACGCCCTCGATATCGTGCGGATAGTAGTTAACACCGCGGATGATGATGAGATCCTTGATCCGTCCGCAGATAAACAGTTCGCCATCATCAATGAAACCTAGATCACCAGTGCGCAGATATGACCGCTGATCGTTCGCGATGCGATTCTCAAACACCTCGCGCGTGAGTTCAAAACGATTCCAGTAACCCTCGCACGTACTTGGACCGGCTACCCACACCTCGCCGGTCTGCCCATCCCTCAACGCCGCACCCGACTCCGGATCTACAATGCGCACGTGAATTCCAGCCAGCGGTTTGCCGCAACTAACGAGTCCTGTCACAATGCGCCTTCCGTAGTGCGTTACAGCCAGCGTGTTCTCCGCCAGCCCGTAGGCGACCACATTCGCCTCCGGCCGCAGCCCGTACCGCGCGAATCGCTCGCGAAAACGCGTAAACGTATCAACGCGAGCCGGCTCGGACGCATTCATCAGGAAGCGCACGGGACTGAGATCGATACCAGCGAGTTGATCGGCGGGAACTTTGTCTTCCCGCAGGCAATACTCGAAACCGAAATTCGGCGACGACGAACAGGTCGCACGCACGCGACTCAACGTTTGCAACCAGAGCAGCGGTCGCTTTAAAAAATCCGTCGGCGAGAACCCGTACGTTGTGCCGCCTACGACGATCGGATGCAGGTAATAACCAATGAGCCCCATGTCGTGATACTGCGGCAACCACGACACGCCAATTGGTTTATGATCCGCAATCGCGCGGCAATTGTGGATAACATTCTCGTGCGACACACACACGCCCTTCGGATCGCTCGTCGATCCGGACGTGTATTGCAAAAACAAAATCGGGTACGGATCATCCGCGAACATTCGCGATGATTCTCCGCGCACACCGTCCGTGGCTATGCATTTCAAATCCGCGGATCGGAAGCGCTGGGTCGTGAGCGCAACAGCGGGCTTGCAGTCGTTGATAATAAACTCGAGCTTCGCGAGACCGCGTTCGACGCTCGGCGGGTAAACGGGAACAGGAATCACGCCGATGCGCGCGCACGCGAAGAACGCGACGATGATCTCCAGCCCCGGCGGATAAACGAGCAGCGCTCGGTCGCCGCGTTTTAAACCAACCTCGCGCGAGAGATACTCGGCGAGGTAGCGCGTTCGCTGGTCCAACTCGCGATAGGTATAGCTCTCCGTCGCGTTTCCATGGACGTTGAGAAAAATACTATACGGCTGATCGGGCTGCACCGCGGCCCAGTGTTCGAGGTAGGCAATGAGGCTTGTCATGTTAATCCTGG
The DNA here is from genome assembly GCA_035761985.1 of Pyrinomonadaceae bacterium. Lineage (GTDB taxonomy): Bacteria > Acidobacteriota > Blastocatellia > Pyrinomonadales > Pyrinomonadaceae > PSRF01. Next base: position 5,331 of record DASTQB010000044.1, on the reverse strand, counting down.
TAGTCCCATGAATCCTGTCAAAGTACCATAAGAATCATGAAATCACTCTCCAAATCACTCCCGGTTTTTCTTGCGCTGCTGATGATCTTAAACTTGTCACCCATGCCTGTCGCCCAGTCACAACTTCCTTATCGCGATCCGCGCCTGCCGGTGGATCAGCGCGTCGCGGATCTCCTGCGCCGCATGACGCTTGAAGAGAAGATTGCGCAAACACAGTCGATGTGGGTGAGCAATCAACTCAAGTCGCTGGCAGACGAAAGCGGCAACTTCGCTCCCGATCAAAAAACGCGCGAGCTGCTGAAACTCGGCCTCGGACAGATGAGTGGCGCGAGCCAGGGCGCAAGCGAATCGGAGAAAAAAGCCGCGCCTTACTTCGGCAAAGGCCCGCGTGCAACGGCTGTGTTCATCAACGCGATTCAGAAGCAGGTGATCGAAAACAGCCGTCTCGGCATTCCCGTGATGTTTCATGAAGAGGCGCTGCACGGTCTCGCGTCCCCGGGCGCGACCAGTTTCCCGCAGGCCATAGCTCTAGCAGGTACGTGGAATGTCGAACTCGTGCGCGAGATTTTCACGGTCGCTGCACTCGAAGGCCGGAAGCGTGGCGCGCATCACGTGCTCGCGCCGGTGCTCGACCTCGCGCGCGATCCGCGGTGGGGCAGGATGGAAGAGACTTACGGCGAAGATCCTTACCTCGTCGCGCGTATGGCAGTCGCAGCGATTCAGGGATTCCAGGGACCGGGACCGAACGTCGATAACAACCACGTCATGGCAACGCTCAAGCATTTCGGTGCGCACGGGCAACCTGAAAGCGGAACGAATGTTGGGCCAGCAAATTTCTCGGAACGACTGCTTCGCGAAACGTTTTTCTACCCGTTTGAAGTCGCGGTGAAGGAAGCGCGTGTGATGAGCGTCATGCCTTCTTACAACGAGATCGACGGGCTGCCTTCACATGCAAACAAGTGGCTGCTGCAAAAAGTTCTGCGCGAAGAGTGGGGCTTTGACGGTCTGGTTGTGTCCGATTACTTCGGCATCAACGAGCTGATGACGCGTCACAAAGTGGCTGCAACCACGGCGGCCGCAGCCAAACGCGCGCTCGAAAGCGGTGTCGATATCGAACTCCCGCACAACCAGTGCAACGACACTTTGCTCCAGCAAATCAAAGACGGCGCAGTTGCGGAAGCAACTCTCGACACGGCAGTGGCGCGCATTCTCAAAGCAAAGTTTCTACTCGGACTGTTTGAAAACCCGTATGTCGATCCCGCCGAGGCCGAGCGTGTAGCCGAGACGAAGGAAAGCCGCGCACTCGCGTTGCGCGCCGCGCATGAGGCCATCACGCTGCTAAAGAACGAAAACAACCTGCTGCCGCTCGATCGAAACAGGATTCGTTCGATCGCGGTGATTGGTCCAAACGCAGGGCGCGTCGAACTCGGCGAGTACAGTGGTGGTCCAACGCGGAAGATCAGCGTCCTGCAGGGAATCAAAGACAAGGTTGGCGACCGCATCAAGGTCAATTACGCCGAGGGCTGCAAGATCACGACGAGCGAAGTGCCGAGCTGGCACAAAGACGACGTGCAGATGAGCAATCCGGCTGACGACGATGCGCGCATTGCCGAAGCCGTGAAGGCGGCGCGTGCGTCTGATGTGGCGGTCGTCGTTGTCGGCGACAACGTCGAGACGACACGAGAGGCGTGGGCCGAGAACCATCTTGGCGATCGCGACAGTTTGGATCTGCTCGGCAGGCAGAACGATCTCGTAAAAGCGATTGTCGAAACAGGGAAGCCGGTTATTGTCGTTCTGATTGGCGGACGTGCGCTTTCAATCAACTACATCTCCCAGAACGTGCCGGCGATATTCCAGGGATGGTACCTGGGCCAGGAAACCGGAGTCGCAGTCGCCGACGCATTGTTTGGTGATTACAACCCGGCGGGCAAACTTCCGGTCACGGTCGCGCGAAACGTCGGGCAGCTTCCCCACTTCTACTATCACAAGCCGACCGCGCGCCGCGGTTATCTTTTCAGCGATCGCGAGCCGCTGTATCCGTTCGGGCATGGACTGAGTTACACGACGTTCAGTTATGCCAATCTGAAGGTGACGCCGGACCGCACGGGGCCGCAGGGGCAGGCGACTGTTACAGTTGACGTGACGAACACGGGCAAGAGGGCGGGCGACGAGATCGTGCAGATGTACCTTCGCGACGAGATCGGATCGGTGACGCGTCCGGTGAAGGAGCTCAAAGGCTTCAGTCGCATTCATCTCAAACCGGGTGAGACGAAGAGCGTGCAGTTTGCGATCACGCCGGATAAGCTGTCGTTTCTTGACGAAGACATGAACCGCGTGGTCGAACCGGGAACGTTCAGCATCATGGTTGGACCGAGTTCGCGAAATGATAAGCTGTTGACCGTAAAACTGGAAATTCTACAGAAGTAAGGAATTGAATATGGACCAGGATGCTTTCAAACCACGTCCCGAGCATAAATTTACTTTCGGACTCTGGACTGTCGGAAATCGCGGGCGCGATCCGTTTGGCGATGCAGTGCGTCCGACGCTGAGCCCGGTTGAGGCAGTGCAAATGCTGGCCGAGGTCGGTGCGATGGGCGTCAACCTGCACGACAACGATCTCGTGCCTATTGATGCGAGTGCGAGTGAACGCGATCGGATCGTTCGCGAGTTTAAGGATGCGTGCGAGACGCACGGTTTGGAAGTGCCGATGGCCACCGTCAACTTGTTTTACGATCCCGTCTTTCGTGACGGCGCGTTCACTGCGAACGATCGAAGAGTGCGTGAGTATGCCGTTGAGAAGACGATGCGCGCGATGGATTTGGGGCACGAACTCGGTGCGCGAATCTTTGTCTTGTGGGGCGGGCGTGAAGGTGTCGAGACTGATGCATGCAGGCGGCCGGACGAAGCGATCAAGCGGTTCCGCGAGGCAATGAACAGGCTGGTCGAGTATTCGGAAACGCAGCGTCTCGGTTATCGGTTCGCACTCGAGGCGAAGCCGAACGAGCCGCGCGCTGACATCTATTTTCCGACGACGGGATCGTACCTGGCCTTTATTCAAACGCTCGATCATCCCGAGCTCGTGGGAGTGAATCCCGAAGTCGCGCACGAGCACATGGCCGGGCTGAACATGTCGCATGCTGTGGCCCAGGCGTGGGAGTCGGGCAAACTCTTTCACATCGATCTGAACGATCAGGTTCCCGGTCGTTACGATCAGGACCTGCGCTTTGGTTCTGCGAACCCGAAAGCGGCGTTCTGGTTAGTCAAATTCCTGGAAGACGTCGGCTACGATGGACCACGCCACTTCGACGCTCATGCGTACCGAACCGAAGACTATGAAGGCGTGAAAGATTTCGCGCGCGGCTGCATGCGAACTTACCTCGTACTGAAGCACAAGGCCGAACAGTGGAATAGTGATCCCGAAATCCAGGCCCTCCGCGCGGAGACATCTTACTCGGGAGGGTTGAAATACGAACGGCTAGACCAACTCACCATGGACATTTTATTGGGAGTAAGACCTTAGACAGGATTACATGATTAGCATGATGGACATGTAAATCCTGATTTATCGTGTAAATCATGTCTCTTCTTGGCATAGACGTATCGACGACGGGCGCAAAAGCGCTGCTCATCGACGACAACGGCCGCATCCTGAGCAGCGCAACGACGCCGCTCAACGTCTCGACGCCTCAACCGCTCTGGTCGGAACAAGACCCACACGAATGGTGGGAAGCCACACGAACCAGCATCTCCCACGCACTCAAATCCGCGAATTCATCCGCGCGGTCTGTCGCCGCAATCGGTTTGACCGGACAAATGCATGGCCTCGTCGTGTTGGACCAGCACGGAAACGTCCTCCGTCCTGCAATCCTCTGGAACGATCAACGCTGCGGCGCCGAGTGTGACGAGATTCGTTCACGCGTGGGCCAGGAGCGCCTCGTGCAGGTCACAGGCAACGACGCGCTCACAGGCTTCACCGCTCCAAAGATCCTGTGGCTCGAACGACACGAACCCGAAGTTCACAAACAAATCCGTCACATCCTCCTTCCAAAGGATTACATCCGCTACAAACTCACCGGCGCGTTCGCAATGGACAAAGCCGACGGCTCCGGCACGATGCTCTTCGACATCCGCAAGCGCACGTGGGCGCCCGAAATCCTCCACGCGCTCAACATCAACCCTGCATGGTTGCCACCAACATTCGAAGGCCACGAAACAACCGGCGAAGTAACTGCTGAAGCTGCTGAATCCACGGGTTTGCGCAAAGGAACTCCGCTCGTTGCGGGCGGAGGTGATCAATCAGCAGGGGCGATCGGCACAGGCGTCGTGCGTCCCGGCACGATGGCCGTGACACTCGGAACTTCAGGAGTTGTTTTTGCTGCGACGGAGTCGCCGTTGATCGATCCGAGAGGACGATTGCACGCGTTTTGTCACGCCGTCGCGGATCGCTGGCACTTGATGGGCGTGATGCTGAGTGCGGCCGGAAGTCTGCAGTGGTATCGCGATCGACTGGCATGCGACAGGGAATTCAAAGACCTCGTCGCAGAAGCGTCCCACGTCCCTGCGGGAAGTGAAGGACTGATCTTTCTGCCGTACCTGAGCGGCGAGCGAACGCCTCACGCGGATCCACTCGCGCGTGGCGCATGGATCGGTTTGACGACGCGTCACAGCCAGGCGCATCTGACGCGCGCGATCCTCGAAGGCGTAGCTTTCGGTATCAAGGACATCTTCTGCCTGATGAGGGAATCCGGACTTGGCCCAATCGAGCAAATCCGCGTTTCAGGCGGCGGCGCGAAGAGTCCGTTGTGGCGACAGATTCTTGCCGACACACTCGAAGCCGAACTCGTAACCGTCAACACCACGGAAGGAGCAGCTTTTGGAGCGGCGCTACTGGCGGGCGTGGGCGCAGGTGTTTGGTCCGATGTCGACGAGGCGTGCGCGGAGATAATCGTTGTTGAGGACCGCGTCACTGTAACTGCGGATAACGCGGATCGGTATGGATTTATTTACGAGCGATACAAGGCCCTGTATCCTGCGCTTAGGTCGACGTTTCACGCGCTTAGTTATTGATCTGGGCGACTGCCATCTTGACCCGCGACGGCTTGCCAAACTCCGTCCACGCAAAATGCACTTCGTTTCCCATCAGCGCCATTCGCGGAAATCCGCTGGATCTCGCGATATCGGTCTTTGCGATCACGGCAGGTGGTCCAGCCATACCGTTCGCCTGAACGCGCCGGACTTTTATCTCGCCGCCTTCCGCGTTTCCTGCGAGCCAGCACACGAGTGCAGAATCATCAGGCAGCAATAAAACATCGACGCGCCCTTGCGTCTCTC
>DASTQB010000043.1:0-16157 GCA_035761985.1 Pyrinomonadaceae bacterium | reverse complement strand
AAAACGAACCGATCAATAATCTTCAGAGCCCGGAGCTCGCGCAGTACTGGCTTTCTGCGCTCATCGAGTCGGCTGAAGACGCAATTATCAGCAAGACCCTCGACGGCATCATCACCAGTTGGAACAACGGCGCCGAACGGATTTTTGGTTACACCGCCGACGAAGTGATCGGCAAACCAGTCACCATCCTGATCCCCAAAGAACACCAGGACGAAGAACCGGCCATCCTCGCCAGGCTGAGGGCCGGCGACCGCATCGAACACTACGAAACTGTTCGCGTCCGGAAAGACGGCCGCCGCATCAACATCTCGCTGACCGTGTCGCCGATCAGAGGTCCCGAAGGAAAGATCGTCGGCGCGTCCAAGATCGCCCGCGACATCACCGAACAACGACAGTCAAGCCACGCGCTCGAAGAAGCTTCCGAACGCTTGAAGCTTGCACTTGTCGCCGCGCGACTTGGCGACTGGTCGTGGGATGCAAAGACTGACATGGTCAGCATGTCTGAGACAGCGGCACAGATCTTCGGCATCTCGCCTGGTCCATCGATGACCTGGACTCAACTGCGCGAGTTGCTTCATGTAGAAGATCGCGAGCGCGCAAAAGAAGCGGTCGAGCGCGCACTGGCAGAACGCAACGACTACGACATCGAGTATCGCGTTACACGCCATGACGGTTCTGAGGTATGGGTCTCTGCAAGGGGACGTGGAATCTACAACGACTCAGGCGAAGTCGTAGGCATGCTGGGATTCGTGCAGGACATCTCAACGCGCAAGTTGAACGAAGAAACGTTGCGCGAACAAGCCGAAGCATTGCGGACGCTCAACGAGATGGGCCAGCTCATCTCCGCCGAGCTCGATCTGCACAAGACCGTTCAGGCCGTGACTGACGCCGCGACCACCCTAACCGGAGCTCACTTCGGATCGTTCTTCTATAACGTACTGAACGAAGAAGGCGCGTCGTACATGCTTTTCACAATCGCCGGCGTACCGCATGAAGCCTTCGCTCATTTTCCGATGCCGCGCGCGACCGACCTCTTTGGTCCAACTTTCCGCGGCGAAGGTATCGTCAGGATCGACGACGTAAAACTAGATCCACGTTACGGCAGAAACTCTCCTTATTACGGCATGCCCGACGGGCATTTACCCGTAACCAGCTACATGGCTGTTCCGGTGGTTTCGAGATCCGGCGAAGTGCTTGGCGGCCTGTTTTTTGGTCATCCTGAACCCGGTGTCTTTACCGAGCGTGATGAAGCCACAGTTGCGGGGCTTGCTTCGCAGGCGGCAGTTGCGATGGATAACGCGCGGCTCTATGAAGCGGCGAAGAAAGCGCGCCGGGAAGCTGAGCAGGCTGCGGTTGAAAACGAACGCTTGTATCGCCAGGCTGAAGAGTCGAGCCGGTTAAAAGAAGAATTTCTGGCCACGATCTCACACGAGCTTCGAACGCCGTTGAGTGCGATTCTCGGCTGGGCGAGGATGTTGCGACTGGGCCAACTCTCACCCGAGAACATTGCGAAAGCGCTCGACACCATCGAACGCAACGCACGAGCGCAGGCGCAACTCGTGGACGATCTGCTCGACGTGTCGCGCATCATTACGGGCAAGTTGCGCATGGACGTGCGACCCGCGGATCCGAATTCCTTTATCGAGGCTGCCGTTGAAGCAGTGCGACCGGCTGCGGAAGCCAAGGGCGTGCGCGTTCAGAAAGTGGTCGACACTGGTCCAATCTCGATCCCGGGCGATCCTGTCAGACTGCAGCAGGTGGTTTGGAATTTACTTTCAAACGCGATCAAGTTCACACCGCGTGGTGGACGTGTTCAGATTCGATCGGAGCGAGTGAATTCCCATCTGGAGATCATCGTCAGCGATACGGGCCAGGGTATCCCTGCTGATTTCTTACCGCACGTGTTCGATCGTTTCCGCCAGGCGGACCAGAAGACGAGTCGACAGCACGGTGGCATGGGACTTGGTCTTGCGATCGTGCGTCATCTCGTTGAGCTTCACGGTGGAACTGTGCGTGCAGCGAGCCCCGGCGAAGGACAGGGCGCGACGTTTACGGTGATGTTGCCGATCAGTCCTGTCTACCAGGTCGATCCGTCGGGCAGTCGCGTACACCCTGCGGCCAGAGATCTGTTGCCGCCGAACGATTGCATCGATCGTCTCGATGGAATGAGGATTCTCGTGGTTGATGATGAACCTGACACTCGCGAGCTGTTGAAGCAGGGACTCGAATATTGCGGGGCGAAAGTTGAAGTTGTTGGATCTGCGGCGGAAGCGATTGAGGCGATTGTTTCCGGAGTGCCGGATATTTTGATCAGTGATATCGGAATGCCGGGAACCGATGGGTACGAGCTGATTCGAAAGGTTCGCAGTTTACCGGTAAGTCGAGGCGGGAAAGTCGCGGCGGTGGCTTTGACCGCTTACACGCGCATCGAGGATCGACTGCAGGCGTTACGTGCGGGCTACGACATGCACGTGCCGAAGCCGGTGGAGTTGGCGGAGCTGGTGGCTGTTGCGGCGAGCGTCGCCCGCCGCAACGTGTGAATAGGTCCTATAGGACCTATAGGACGAATAGGACCTATGCTATAGGACTTATAGGACGTATAAGACGAATAGGACCTATGCTATAGGTCTTATAGGTCCTATAAGTCGTATATGTCCTATTCTTCAAAGATTGATCTTCTTGTTCTCGCCGTAATCCGCTTCCTTCCCCGTCACTAGCGAAGACACGAAGTTCAGCGCGTAAGCAATCGCGCTTGACGGGCTGTCCCAATACTCAGCCTTCTCCAAACTCACTCGCAACAGCGCAATCTCCGGATCATCCTTGCCTTCGGGAAACCACGCCTTGAACTGAGGTCTCCACAGCTCTTCGATCTTTTCCCGGTCGCGAACAAGCTGCGCCGTACCGCTGATCGAAACGTAGTGCTGGTTTTCCGGATCTGCAAAACTGACATTCACTTTCGGCAGCCTCGCGATCTCACTCACCTTGTGTGATGACGCCTTAGTGAAAAACCAAATGTCGCCATCCTGATCGATGTCGCCGTTCGAAGACATCGGCCGGCTGTGCATATCGTTGTTCTCATCCAGAGTTGTCAACATGCAGAAATCGATGTCCTTCACGAGTTCGCGTAGCTTTTGCAAATCGTCCTGTCGCCTTTGTGGTGCGCTCATAATTCCTCCCATTGCACGGTGATATTGGTACAAAGCTAACACAGATGACACGGATAAAAAATCGGATTAGTTCCGCGTTATCCGTGGTTTCATTACGACGCCAAACTGATCGCGCAGGATTTGCTCGTACTCTTCTTTGCTCGAGAGATCTCGCTCCTCGCGAAGATGTTGAGGACCAGTGGTGGTAATCAAGCGCATGCCGCTCAACGTGATGCGACCGTCTTCAGTCAGCCGCGAACAGATCGTGTTTCTCGTGAAGTGCGACTCGGGAGACGTCTGGTGGAAACGACACATCTCTTCGTAATCAAAAAACGTGTACGGCTGAAGCGTGAAGCGATACTGCGGGATCCAGTCTTCACCTTCGTTACGTCGCATCACGATCAGGTGAGTGCCGTCTTCAACGATGCGGAAGGAACGACTTCCCTGCACTTGCACCTGGCGCGAATCGAGTAGTAACGGTTCTACAAACGACTCGCCAAAGCCGACGTCTACCAACCAGCGCTGTTCGAGCGTAACCATCAGCGTCATGTGGTCGAAGTCTGGTCCAAACCCGCCGTCAGGCCTTGCCACTCCTGCCGCCAGCATCGCCACGTCGAATCCCAGTGCGCGCAACAATCCTGCGAACAAGCCGTTCGCCTCGTAACAAAATCCGCCACGCCGGTTTTCCACGATCTTCGTGAACAGCGCGTCTTCTTCAAGGACGATCGGCTCGGCGGCGTGAATGCTCAGGTTTTCGAACGGCACAGCGCGGAGATGAGCAACCTGAAGCGCGCGCAGCGTTTCAGCCGTGGGCTCGAGCGGACCGTGGTAATTGATGCGTCGCAAGTAGGCTTCGGTGTTCATGAGCCAAGCCTAACATAGGTCGTATAAGTCCTATAGGACCTATAGGACCTATTCTTTCACCATGCTTTGACAGTCTAGGCATCGATGGGTATTATGCCTACCGATTCTAGGTATCGATAGTTTCAGAGGAGCCGCACGTGGCAAAAGACAAAGCAGACCTGCTACAGGGAACACTCGATATGCTCATCCTCAAAGCACTCTCCCTCGGAGAGTTGCACGGTTACGGCATCATTCAACGCATTCGCCAGCTCTCCGACGAGATGCTCAACGTCGAGCAGGGCTCGCTCTACCCTGCGCTCTATCGTATCGAACAAAAAGGCTGGGTCTCCGCCCGCTGGGACGTACACGACACGGGCCGTGAGGCGAAGTTTTACAAACTAACGCGGACCGGACGAAAACAACTCGAAACACAGGAAGCCAGTTGGGATCGACTCGTGCTCGCGATCGCCAAGGTTCGGCAGGCCACGTAAAAAAGGCCGCAAAAGATTTATTGAGAGGGTGTAAGACAAATGAAGTGGTTCAGAATACTTCGCGATCGGCTGCGGGCGATGAGGCAGCGTGAAGACGTTATCAACGACATCGATCGCGAGATGCGCGCCCATGTTGAATTGCAGACTGACGCAAACATCCGCGCGGGTATGTCGCCCGCGGAAGCACGCGAGAAAGCGATGCGAAGTTTCGGAAACGTAAACCGCGCTGTCGATGCGGCATACGACGTAAAAGGCGGCGGCCTGTTTGAAACACTCGCGCAGGATGTCCGCTACGGCTTCCGCATGCTCGCCAAGCACAAAGCTTTCACTTCGATCGCAGTGCTCACGCTCGCCCTCGGCATCGGCGCGAATACAGCCATCTTTTCAGTCGTGAATGAACTGTTGCTTCGTCCACTTCCCTACCGCGACGCCGAACGGATCGTGATGTTGTGGGAAGTGTCACCCTCGGGACGTCGCCAGAACACGACGTCGCGAACAAACTTTCGTGCCTGGCGAGACCAAAGCACGAGCTACGAGCACATGGCCGCTTTCTCTGATCAACGTGTGAATCTCACCGGCGACGGAGATCCGGAAGAGCTTTCTGTTCAACTAGCAACTCCCGAAATCTTCAGGGCGCTCGGCGTCGATCCGATTCTGGGTCGCACGTTGTTGCCTGAGGATGCGGAAGAAGGAAAACCGCCGGTCGCGGTGCTCGGTTACGGATTATGGCAACGGCGCCTTGGCGGCCAGGCTGGCGTGATTGGACAACCCATAACGCTCAGCGGCGTGAAGTACACAGTCGTGGGCGTGATGCCCGCGAGTTTTCAATTCCACATCAAAAATCGATCCGGCACAGGCCGGCCCGCCGAACTCTGGACCGTGCTGCCGATGCCGATGACAACTACCGCGAACCAACGCGGTCGATTCCTATCGGTCGTTGCACGATTGAAACCCGGCGTGAGTGTGGACCAGGCGACAGCGGAGTTGAAGACGATCGAAGCACGGTTAGGCGAAGAAGCACCGCAGTACAACAAAAACTTCAGTGCTGAAGTTCTGCCCTTGCGCGAACAGTTCTTCGGCAACGTTCGACGCCCGCTCTGGTTGATGCTGGGCGCGGTCGGTTTCGTGTTGCTGATCGCATGCGCCAACGTCGCAAACCTGCTGCTCTCGCTTGCAACAACGCGCGAAAAAGAGATCGCGGTTCGCTCAGCACTCGGCGCACGGCGCTCACGCATCGTGAGGCAGTTGCTGACTGAAAGCCTGCTGCTCGCGTTGCTCGGAAGCGTGCTCGGGCTCGGGATCGCGTGGCTGGGTATCAAAGCTCTCGTGCTGATCAGCCCGCGAGATCTTGTAAGCCTGCAAACCGTCGGTTTGAACGTCACGGTCTTACTCTGGACGCTCGGCGTCTCAGTGTTGACCGGAATAATCTTCGGACTCGCGCCGGCGTTACACGTCTCCCGTCTCAACCTCAACGACTCGCTCAAGGAAGGTGGCAAGTCAGAGTCGGGCCAGGCGAGCGGCAGCCGTCGCCTGCGCAACGCGCTGGTGGTTTCAGAGATCGCGCTTGCCGTCGTGTTGCTCGCCAGTGCAGGGTTGCTGATTAGAAGTTTTATACGTCTGCAGCAAGTGGACCGCGGCTTCAACACAGACAACATCCTGACGATGGTGGTCCGACTACCCGACGCTAAGTATTCTGAAGATGCTCAGCTCGTAACTTTCTTCAACCAGGCACTCGAGCGCATTCGGCAGCTGCCAAACGTTCGCTCAGCCGGAATGATTAACTTCCTGCCGTTGTACGGCGGCCTCGGTTCCAACACCGCCTTCAAGATCGAAGGCCGTCCCGAGCCACCTGCGGGCCAGTTGCCTGGCACAGACGTAAGAGTTGCCGACCCCGGATACTTCGCCTCGATGGGCATTCCACTCTTGCGCGGCCGCAACTTCTCAGACGCAGAACTTCGAGAACCGAAGAAAGTGATTCTCATCAACGAAGCACTCGCACGCAAATTCTTCCCGGATGAAAACCCGATCGGTCGCCGTCTCGACGTTGCGATGTTTGAGAATCCGTTCTGGGCCGAGATCATCGGCGTCGTTGGCAACGTCAGGTACGACAGTTTGATCGACGAGTCGCCGCCGGCTGTTTACTTTCCGCATCCCGATCTCGCTTATCCGTTTATGACGCTCGTGATCCGAACCGACGGCGAACCGACTGCGCTCGCGCCGCCGGTCCAGCGAGAGATTCGCACGCTCGATCCGAACCAGCCTGTTTCCGACGTCCGAACGATGGACCAGGTAATGTCTGAGTGGGTCAGCCGATCACGATTCAACACACTCTTGCTTGGTCTCTTTGCGGCGCTCGCGACGTTGCTTTCAGCGGTCGGCATCTTCGGTGTGATGAACTACTCGGTGGCACTGCGCACGCGCGAGATCGGATTGCGGCTCGCCGTCGGTGCACAACCTCGACAAGTGCTCATGCTGATTCTCAAGCAGGGACTGGTGCTGACGGTTGTTGGCGTAGTGCTTGGACTCGCGGCAGCGTTTGCTTTGACGCGTCTGTTGTCAGGATTGCTGTTTGGTGTTGCCGCTGTGGATCCAACGACGTTCACGACGATCTCGTTACTGCTGATGATCGTTTCGCTGCTCGCCTGCTATCTGCCTGCACGGCGTGCGATGAGAATCGATCCGTTACGAGCACTCCGCTACGAATAAAAACATGGAAATTCTGTAGGCAATACTGATACGCTGTGGCCCCGATGACGACGCTGGAACAGTCGGGGACCGGGCTGAAGCTCGGGTGGCTCATCGCCGGTCGGTTAGCCACCGCAATCGTGCTGAGCGTGATCGGCACGATTTGGACCAGCGAAGCCGAGGCGCCGCAGTCGATCAATAAAAGCCTCGGACTCGTCACGATCGTTGCCTGCCTCACAATTCTCTACGCTTTAATCTTTCGTCTCTCAAAAAACTTTGTCTTCCAGGCACGGTTTCAACTCGCCATCGACGTGCTGCTCGTGACGTGGCTGGTCTGGAACTTCAACGTCATTCAATCGCCGTACATCGCGCTCTACATCCTCGTCATCGCGATCTCGAGTCTGTTCCTTGCTCCGCGTGAAGCTGTCGTGACGTCAGTAGGCTGCGCCGTGGCGTTCACGGCCTGCGCACTTCAGATCATCGGCGTCGCAGGACAAAGCGATCCTTCGAAACTCGTCGGCGGCTCGTTGTCGCAGACCATTCAATGGGTCGGATTGTTTGACGTCGCGTTCCTCGTAGTTGGCCTGCTTTCAGCTCGACTTGCAGAACGACAGTCGCGCTCCGACGTGCGGCTGCTTGCGGCGACGCAGTCTCTCGCAAACCTGCGCGCACTGCACGAACGCATCGTTGCTTCAATAAGATCCGGCTTAGTGACAACCGATCTTGACGGTCGAATTTTTTCGTTCAACGCAGCCGCACAGGAGATCACTGGCTACCAGGAACAGGCAATCCGCGGGCAGGACGCGTCGATGTTGTTCAGTGAGTTGAAAGACCACGTGGCCCAAACGCTGAGCGCGCTCGAGAAGGGAGACACGAGCCCGCGGTTCGAAACGAACTGCCGGACGTCGGAAGGTATGTGGCTACGACTTGGCTACAGCATCGCGCCGTTGTCTTCCGAAGCCGGTGAAAAAAGTGGAATCGTGATCACGTTTCAGGACCTGACGCAGGTTCGAAGTCTCGAAGAAACTTCACGCCGCCAGGATCGACTCGCCGCGATCGGACGCATGGCCGCGTCGATTGCTCACGAAATCAGAAACCCGCTCGCTGCAATGCGTGGCTCGATTCAGATGCTTCGCTCGGAGATGGACAGCGACTCATCGCAGGCAGAGTTGATGGAGATCATTCTTCGTGAGTCTGATCGACTCAATCGCATCATCACGGACTTTCTCAGCTACGCAAGGCCGCGTTCGCTCAAGCAGGAGAAAGTTGACGTGGGCGATTTGCTTCATCAGACGTTTGCGTTGATGCGGCACAGTCCGGAAATCAACTCCAACCAGAGCATTGTCGAGGAATTGCCCGGTGAAGCAATCTTTGCCGAAGCAGACGAAGGCCAGTTGAAACAGGTGTTCTGGAACCTCGCGCGAAATGCGTTGCAGGCGATGCCGCAGGGCGGAACGTTGCGAGCAACGCTCGACAAAAACTCCGACAATCGCTTGCGCATTGCGTTTTCAGACACAGGACGCGGCATGTCGCCCGATCAGGTTGAGCATCTGTTCGAGCCTTTTTCTTCGACGACGGGCGGCACGGGACTCGGGCTTTCAATTGTTTATCAAATCATTCGCGATCATGGTGGTACAATCAACGTGCGTAGCCGCGTGGGACAAGGCACGACCATCACAGTTGAGTTACCAATGGCGGCTAAAAATGGTGACCCCACTCCTGAACAGTCGAATTAAATAAAAGAAATCATGGCCAATCTTTTGATTGTTGACGACGAACTCGGAATGCGACAGTTCATGACGCATCTGTTTCAGCGCGAAGGACATGTCGTACGTGTCGCCGGGAATGGTAATGAAGCGCTCGCGCTACTGCGCGAACAAGCGCCGGATCTGATCATCTCAGACATCAGGATGCCTGACATGAACGGCGTTGATCTTCTGCGCGCGGCGCGAGAGTTACTTCCGGATGTCGAAGTGATCATGATGACGGCGTTTGCGAACGTCGACACCGCTCGCGAAGCGTTTCTTCTCGGCGCGTACGACTTCGTGCAAAAGCCTTTCGACAACGACCTGCTCAAGGAGACAGTCACTCGCGCGCTCGAAAAGATCTCGCTCGTCAAAGAAAAAGAGGCGCTCCTCGAAGAGAACAAAGCGCTCATCCAGGGACAACGAACACGCGGCAAACTCGGCAACATCATCGGACGCAGTGAACGCATGCTGGCGCTTTACCAGATGATCGAGACCGTCGCGCAGGTGCAATCGACGGTGCTGGTCACGGGTGAATCGGGCACGGGTAAAGAACTGGTCGCGCGCGCGATTCACGATCTGAGTCCACGGGCTGAAAAACCTTTCGTGTCGGTAAACTGCGGTGCGTTTACCGAAACGCTGCTCGAATCGGAGTTGTTTGGTTATGTGAAGGGCTCATTCACCGGCGCGACCGCAAATCGCAAAGGCTTATTTGAAGCAGCAAACAGCGGCACGATCTTTCTCGACGAGATCGGTGAGATGTCGCCCGCGATGCAGGTGAAACTCCTGCGTGTGTTGCAGGAAAGAAAAGTCAGGCCGGTCGGCGCGACAGAAGAGATCACGGTGGACACGAGGGTAATCGCGGCTACGAATCGCGACCTCGCGAGCATGGTTAGCGCAAATACATTCCGTGAAGATCTCTATTACCGCATCAGCGTCATCCCGATTGAGCTGCCGCCGTTGCGTGAGCGTGCTGAAGACATCTCCGAGCTTGCGAACCACTTCGTGCAGAAGTTTTGTGAAACCACGGGACGACCACTGACAATCAGCGAAAACGCGATGCGACTGCTCGAGCGTTATTCATGGCCCGGGAACGTTCGCGAGCTGGAGCATACGATCGAGAGGGCGGTGGCGCTCGAACGCACGAATTCGATCGAGCCGGAGCGTCTGCCCGAGAAGATCTCAAACTACAATCCTTATCGCGTTGCCGAAGCGATGGAGTTTCCGGAGGAAGGGATCAATCTCACGGCCCACCTGGACCAGCTCGAAAAGACCTACGTTCTGGAAGCGCTGCGTCGCACGGCGGGAAATCAAACCAACGCCGCGGAGCTTCTGCGTCTCTCGGTGCGTTCGTTACGACACCTGCTCGACAAACACGGCGCACGCGGCCTGACTGCTCAAATGCGAGACGAGCGACGTAGCCCTGATTCAACCCCTCGCCGACGCTCCACCGACCCCACCCCTCGCCGCCGCGAAGAAGATGCGGGCGAGTTTGCCGCAGGAGCCGGCGACAGCAATTAGGACCATAAGCCTGCGAAGCAGGCGCCGGCGACAGCAATTAGGACCATTAGCCTGCGAAGCAGGCGCCAGCGTAAAGCCTGGGGCGTAAGCCCCAGGAGAGTTAGGAACTCACCGATCCAGCCCGTGAAACGGGCGACAGCTTCAAGAATTCGTAATCTTTCACCCGCTTCGCGGGCTCTGAATTTTAATGTTTTGCTTCCCTGGGGCTTACGCCCCAGGCTTTACGCTTACGCCTGCTTCGCAGGCTGCCGGAAAGCGTCATTGTGGCCGTGCCATAAATTGTCAGCCTCCCGTTGGCCCACCTCGCAGCGCCCTCCCGATCGCAAAATTTCGATCAAAAGCATGCGTTTTTTCCGCTTTTGGACCAAAAAACCTACTGGCATACAGGTTGTTTAGGACCAGCCCGACACTTCGCGCTTTGCGCGGCTCATATGGGAACGAAAGCCGGTGGCGCGAGAACTTAGGAACATCCCCCTATATCTTTAAGGAGCACCGAAACAAGAATGACTACCAAACGCCAAGACGGCTTTTCGTTGATCGAACTTCTCATTGTCGTGGCGATTATCGGCATCATCGCCGCGATCGCTATCCCCAACCTTCTCGCGTCACGCCGTGCCGCTAACGAAGGCTCGGCTCAATCGTCACTGCGCACCATCCACAGCTCGCAGGCGACCTATCAGGCAACTTCAGGTAACGGCGCGTATGCGGCTAACCTGGCAGGCCTCGCGGGCGTCAACCTGATCGACACGGTTTTGTCCAGCGGTACGAAGAGCGGTTATGACTTCGCAATCGTTGAGCAGGCTGGAACCGGCGCTACCGCAGTTTTCGGCGCGTATGCCTTCCCTGACATCTCGACTGGTGTTTCGCAGACTGGTACCCGCCGCTTTGGCATCACGGAAGTTGGTGTGATGTATGGCGACAACACGCTGGCCGCGATTCCCAATACTCGTGCTTTGATTATCGGCGCACCGATGACCGCACTCGGCAACTAATTAGGGTTGCAACTAAATACATTCTCAAACAAGGAGCAACGAACATAATGAATACCAAACGCCAAGCAGGTTTCTCGTTAATCGAGCTGCTTATCGTCGTCGCGATTATCGGCATCATCGCCGCGATCGCTATCCCAAACCTTCTCGCCTCACGACGCGCTGCTAACGAAGGTTCGGCCCAGTCCTCACTGCGCACAATCCACAGCTCGCAGGCGACCTATCAGGCCACCTCGGGTAACGGAGCGTACGCCGGCAACCTGGCAGCTCTCGCGGGCGTCAACCTGATCGACTCAGTTTTGTCCAGCGGTACGAAGAGCGGTTACGACTTTGAAATCGTTGAGCAAGCTGGAACGGGCGCGACTGCAGTGTTCGGCGCTTATGCCTTCCCTGACATCTCGACTGGTGTTTCGCAGACTGGTACTCGCCGGTTTGGTATCACGGAAGTTGGCGTGATGTATGGCGACAACACGTTGGCTGCGATTCCCAACACTCGTGCTTTGATTGTTGGCGCACCGATGACCGCGCTGGGTAACTAACTAAGGTTCGCCCCCGGGCACCTTAGCCCCCCTGAAGAGGATGGAGTTAATCTCCATCCTCTTTTGTTTTTATAGGTCCTATATGTCCTATAGGACCTCTTGGTCCTATTACAAACTTTGTCTCACGCCTGACAGAATTTGTCATCCCTCTCCAAAGATCGGCGTTTCATTGGCCCAAACGGCGGTTTTTTAAACCAAATTAGTGCGAATTTTGATGGTCCTTTTTGGCACGGTTGTTGTTTTGTAACTGAACAAGAAATCGCTCCTCGCGAGTACAAGGAAATCAAGCGGGAGATTTTAAGGTTTCTTCAAGGAGTCCCGAACATGAAGAACAAACGACAAGGTGGTTTTTCGCTGATTGAGTTGCTCATCGTGGTAGCAATCATCGGCATCATCGCCGCTATCGCAATCCCCAACCTTTTAGCTTCGCGTCGCGCCGCAAACGAAGGCTCGGCCCAGTCTTCTCTGCGCACGATTCACAGCGCCCAGGTGACGTACCAGGCGACCACTGGCAACGGCGCGTTCGCCGCGAACCTCGCGGCGCTCAACGGTCAGAACCTCGTTGACAGCGTGCTCGCGAGTGGCACTAAGAGCGGCTACGACTTCGCCATCGTCGAGCAGGCCGGCACCGGCGCCACGGCAGTGTTTGGCGTCTACGCGTTCCCCGATATCTCCAGTGGCGTGTCACAAACCGGCACCCGCACATTTGGCACTACCCACAGCGGCGTCATGTATGGCGATTCAGACCTGAGCGCGATCCCAAACACGATCGCCGACATCAGCGCACTACCATTCCTTGGAAACTAATCAGCCTGGTCTCTCTTGTAAACCCTTGCCAATTGCCGATTGCCAACTGCCGATTTCATTACCTGCCGATTCCCCCCGATCGGCAACCGGCAATTGGCAATTGGCAATCCTCATTTCAGTTTCCCTCGCGGTAATTGCTCCCACACTGCTCTGGGGAATCCCCTCCAACCTCGACCTCATAAACCATTTTCGGTTCGCACTTCCCTTCTACGACGCAATCGTTACCGGCGACATCTATCCCGGCTGGCTCGCAGAATCGAACGGCGGTTATGGCGATCCGAGCTTCCGCTTCTATCCTCCCGCACTCTACTACCTCCTCGCAGCAGCTCGATTCGCGATCGGCAACTGGTACGGCGCCACATTGGTCGTTTTTGTCTTACTTTCGATTACGAGCGCGCTTGGAATGTACTTCTGGACCAGGTCGATCCTTCCTGCGCACCAGGCCGCATGGGCCAGCATGTTCTACTCTCTTGCTCCGTATCATCTAAATCAGCTTTACCAGGCGATGTTGCTGGCCGAGTGGGCCGCAAGCGCGGTGTTGCCTTTCGTGTTCGGCTTTCTGGAAAGAGTTTGCGAACGTGGCAGACCGCGAGACATCGCCGGACTCGGCGCAACTTTCGGTATCCTCGTCTTCACACATCTTCCTCTCACAGTGATCGCCTCGATCGCCCTCGTCGCGTATGCGCTCGTGAAGCTCGATGGTCCAAACAAGCTCCGCAAACTCGCGAAGCTTTCGCTTGGAGCAGTTCTGGGGTTGAGCGTGAGTGCCGTTTACTGGGTGACAATGGTGACGGAGGTCCGTTGGATCGGTCTAAACGAGATTCAGCACGTGGCCTCGGCTGACTACCGCCACAACTTCGTCTTATCGACGTTCTCAACAGAGAATCTTAGCGTCTGGTGGATGAACATCACGATGCTGATGACGTTGCTGCTGTTTGCACCCGCGTTGCCGCGGATAACGCGGATGTTTACACGGACAGCGTTACGACCGGCCATTGCGTTGACCGCGTTAGCAGTGTTTATGTCTGTCCCTCTCAGCCGGCCTATCTGGGCGCTACTCGAGCCGTTGCAGGAAACACAATTTCCCTGGCGCTGGCTGATCCTGATCTCGATGGGCGGCTCGATCCTCGCCGCCGCAGGCTTGCCGATGATTCTCGGCGGCCCAAATAGTAAAGCCCGTGTGAAGCGAATGCTGGTGTTTGGCGCGATGGCGATCTCGATCGCGTTTACGTTCTCTCACGTCATTCGTGAAGCGCAGTATTTTCCGTCACAGAAGTTCGAACGAGTGCTGACGGACCTGCGCGGCACTCCGAGCGTGAATTACTGGTTCCCGATCTGGTCACGACCTGGCATACGTCCGATGGCAACCGAGGTTGAAGTTGCGAATCGCGGGGTCAACGTAACCTTATGGGAACCCGAGCACCGCAGGTTCTCAGTCGCCGCTGGACCAGCGACAGAAGCCCGCATCAGGACCCTCTACTACCCGCACTGGGTTGCGCACAGCGATTCGGTAACCTTACCGGTACGGCCCGACACCGATGGCGCACTGCTGGTCACAATCCCGGAAAATGCCACGACGGTAGAACTCGATTTCGTCGAACCTCAGAAAACTAATTTCTCGACAATGAGCAGCTTGATCGGTTTAATAGGGATCGGCGCTCTGTCATTGCCGTTCCGGCGGAGGGCAAAGCAATGATGAGAGTGACCCAGCCTGAGCAATTTCTGGACTCACCTGTTCCGGCGTGGCAAGAAACGCTATGCGCGTCTGAACGACAGCAGCAGGAACACTACGACAACATCGCTGCCGATTACGAGGCACACTACAGCGATGAATGGAGCGTCGAGTATCGCAGGAAGTTTATTTACGACCCGATGTTTGAAGGCCTGAATCTTTCGGGAATGAAAGTGCTCGATGCGATGTGCGGCAGCGGTCAAACAACGAACTACCTGCTCGATCGCGGCGCCGATGTTACGGGGCTTGATATCTCAAACGAAGTTGTTGATGCATTCCAGGCGCGTTGGAGGGACGCTCGAGTGGTGAAACGATCGCTGCTTGATTCCGGGTTGCCTGACAATGAGTTTGATTGTGTAGTGGTCGTGGGTGGTTTACATCACATTCATCCGAACGTGAAGCGCGCCATCAGCGAGATTCATCGAGTGCTGAAACCCGGCGGTTATTTCTGTTTCATGGAGCCGCACAGCGGTTCGCTTCCCGACATCATCCGGCGCGTCTGGTATCGCTTTGATCGGTTCTTCTCCGACAATGAAGCGTCGATCGACGTCGAGAGACTGCAAAGAGATTTTGGCGATCGTCTCAAACTGCGGAAAGTGAAGTATCTCGGCAATATCGCTTTCCTGCTCGTGTTGAATTCACTAATCTTTCGTATTCCTCCGGGCGCGAAAAAGTTCTTTGCGCCCGCGCTGATGAAACTCGAACCTGTAGTTAACAAACTGCAAACCAAACTCACATCGTGCTTCGTCGTAGCGCAATGGCAGAAGCAGTAGACAAACTAAACGCAACAGATCAGGAGCTGACACGGACCAGGACCAGAAGCGGCAGGTTCTGGCGGATAACGGCTATTGCACGCAACGCGTTCCGCGAGGCCGTTCGCGATCGTGTGCTCTACAACCTCGTTTTGTTTGTTTTGCTGCTCACTGGAGCGTCGATCTTCATCGGCGAGCTGTCCGGCGGGCAGGAGCGCAAAGTGATCGTGGATCTCGGTCTGAGCGCGATGCTGCTGTTCGGCGTGTTCATCGCGATCTTCGTCGGCGTTGGACTTGTTTACAAAGAGATCGAACGCAGAACGATCTACGCGATGTTTTCGAAGCCGGTCGGGCGCGGTGAGTTTCTGGTTGGAAAGTACTTCGGGCTCTGTCTCACGTTACTCGTCAACGTTTTGGTGATGGGCGTGGGAGTTTCGCTCGCCCTTATTTATGTCAGTAGCGGCTGGGATCCACTGATTCCCACGATCTGGCCGGCAGTGTTGCTGATCTACATGGAGCTGATGCTGCTGACGGCCGTCGCGCTTCTCTTCTCGTCATTCTCATCACCCGCGCTTTCCGCGCTGTTGACGTTCATGGTGTTCATCATCGGCCACTTCAGCGCCGACTTGAAGACTCTCGCCGCCGCTTTGGGAAGCACGAGTGCGCGATGGTTGTTCACTGGCCTTTACTATCTGCTGCCGAATCTTTCGAACTACAGTTTTATCACTCCCGCTGCGCATGGCCGCGCACCTTCCGCCGGGTTTGTTTTTGCTACCGGACTTTACGCGGCGGTCTATATCACCGTGATACTCGCCGCGGCGACACTCATCTTCAGTCGTCGTAATTTCAAGTAAAGATGGTTAACGCGGATCGGAAAAAGACTGTGACTCTCGGGCTCGTGGTCCTG
>DASTQB010000042.1:0-36521 GCA_035761985.1 Pyrinomonadaceae bacterium | reverse complement strand
TCAGTGACAACGTCCTGCCACTGCTGCACGAGCTTCGCTCCCGCGCCTTTGATCAGGTAATTGGTTCCGAACGAGTTTCGAGAAGTGATATTTCCGGGTACTGCAAACACTTCCCTGTTCTGTTCCATCGCCAATCGCGCGGTTATCAAAGATCCCGAATGTTCCGACGCTTCCACGACTACGACCCCCAGGCTTAGTCCGCTAATGATGCGGTTGCGGTACGGAAAGTTTTCCGACACCGGCGGCGTGCCCAGCGGGAACTGGCTGACGAGTGCGCCGCCTCGATCCAGTATTTCCGCCGCTAACTTCTTATGATCGCGGGGATAAACCTCGTCAATTCCTGTTCCGAGGACCGCAATCGTCCGGCCACCTGCATCCAGCGCGCCTCGATGTGCGGAGGCGTCAATGCCGCGTGCAAAACCGGAAACAACAGTAACACCACGTTGAGCCAGGTCGCGCGCCAGCATGATTGCGGCGTTCTGACCGTAAGTCGAACAGCGGCGCGACCCGACGATTCCGATGCAGGGTTGATCCAAACATTCTGACCAGGCGCCTTTTACATATAGAACAATAGGCGGGTCGTAAATTTCCCGTAAGGAAGAGGGATAAACCCCGTCGTCTAACAAGAGGATGTCGCCGCCTAGTGCTTTGACTGCGGCGATCTCGGCCTCGGCTTTTGACCGTAAATCGCGGGCTATGATGCTGTCAACAGTCTCGGGCGGCAGTCGCAGCAGCTCGAGTTCGGCTCGAGTGGCGCGATAAACGGCTTCGGCTGAACCGAACCGTTCCAAAAGTTTGGCAGCGGCGCGAGGTCCGATGCCTGGCGTCATATTGAGTTCAAGCCAATCGCTAATCATGTGAGGATTTTCCTTGTAAAAGAGCTGTTTTTGCCTTGAAATCGCTGGCGGAGGCGTGTAGGAATCGAACCTACCTGAGCCCGCTCTCACGGTCTCACTAACGGTTTTGAAGACCGCGCCGTTCACCAGAACAGATTCGCCTCCGGGCTGTTTCGGAAGCAACAAACCCTACGCGCCCTCTGGTCAACGTGTCAAGCAGCACGGTCATTTGACCTCTTGAAACCGACCCTGTAATATCCGAACGAACGTTCGAACTGGTATCTTGTTAATCATAGTCATCCTGTAATCATGTCTGAAATTATCTTCGAGACCGAACCCGGTAAGTACAATCATTGGAAACTCGCGATCAACGGCGCGGTGGCCATGCTCTCCATGGACGTGCAGGAGGACGAGACGCTCGCCGATGGTTATAAGCTCAAGCTCAACTCGTACGATCTTGGGGTCGATATCGAACTCGCCGACGCCGTGCAGCGCATCCGCTTTGAGCATCCGGAAGTCCGCGCGGTCGTGATTACGAGCCTTAAGCCGCGGATCTTCTGTGCGGGCGCAAATATCTACATGCTCGGAAGCTCGTCACACGCGTTCAAAGTCAACTTCTGCAAGTTCACCAACGAGACTCGTTGCGCGATCGAAGATGATTCAAGACATTCAGGGCGGCGGTACATTGCCGCACTGAACGGAACAGCCTCAGGCGGCGGTTATGAACTCGCGATCGCGTGCGACGAGATCTATCTCGTGGATGACGGTAATTCAGCGGTGTCGCTTCCCGAGGTTCCACTACTTGGTGTCTTACCAGGAACGGGCGGTCTTACGCGGTTGGTAGACAAGAGAAAGGTGCGTCGCGATCGCGCCGACGTTTTCTCCACGCTCGCGGAGGGGTTGAAAGGCAAACGCGCAAAAGAGTGGGGACTGATTGACGACTACTATCCGACGAGCAAGTTTCAGGAATCAGTGGATGCGCGCGTTAAGAAGATCGTCGACGCCGAGTCGCCGTCTGTCACCGGAATCAAACTCACGCCGCTCCAGATTGAGTCAACCGACAACTCTCGAAACTATCAGTACGTAAGACTTACCCTTCATCGCGAACAACGTTACGCGGACCTGACGATTCATGGTCCACAAGGCCCGCAACCAACGACGCCCGACGAAATTCAGGAACTCGGCGCCGCGTACTGGCCGCTCCAGGCGTATCGTGAACTCGACGATGCCTTGTTGCACCTGCGTGTGAATGAACCTTTGATCGGTCTCGTTTGCGTGCGAACAGAAGGCGATCCGGAGGCTGTGCTCGCGGTGGACCAGACGTTGGCCGCCAATCGCGATCACTGGCTGGTGCGCGAGATCGTGTTGCACATGGCGCGCGTGCTGCGCCGTCTCGATCTCACCGCGAAGAGTTTCTTTGCCATCGTGGAACCGGGAAGTTGTTTCGCAGGAAACCTGCTCGAACTGCTGCTCGCTTCGGATCGAAGTTACATGTTGAACGATCCTGACGCTGGAGAAGCATCGCTCGCGGTTTCGGAGTTGAACGCTGGTGCGTTTCCGATGAGCAATGGCCTGACGCGTTTGCAGTCGCGTTACCTTGCCGAGCCTGAGAAGCTCGACGAAATACTCGGCGACAAAAAACGTTTCGATACCGAAGAAGCCGAAGAACTCGGACTCGTAACTTTCGCGCCTGACGATCTCGACTGGGAAGACGAGATCCGTCTCGCGATCGAAGAACGCACTTCGCTTTCGCCCGACGCGCTGACCGGCATGGAAGCGTCGCTTCGCTTTGCCGGTCCGGAGACGATGGACACGAAAATTTATGGTCGGCTAACGGCGTGGCAAAACTGGATCTTCCAGCGCCCGAACGCAGTCGGCGAAAAAGGCGCGTTGACCAATTACGGTAAACCGACGCAGGCAGAGTTTGATTACAAGCGAACGTAAACCGCGGATTATGCGGATACACGGACTCGGATGTACACAGATATGAACTTATACGATCGCATTCCTAACAACGTAAATCTCTCCGAAGACAAGAAGCTGCAGCGCGCGCTCGAGAAGTGGCTGCCAAACTATCTCGACTGGTGGCGCGAGATGGGTCCCGAAGGCTTTCAGGAAAACGATGTGTGGCTGCGCACGGCTATCGACGTCGGTTCCGAAGGCTGGGCCCACTTCGATTACGTGAAGATGCCTGAGTATCGCTGGGGCATCTTTCTCGAACCGCCACAGCCGGACGCGAAAGTCGGCTTCGGCGATAACTACGGCCGTCCTGCTTATCAGGAAGTTCCCGGCGAGTTTCGCAACGCGCTGCGACGCATCATCGTCACGCAGGGCGACACCGAACCAGCGTCTGTCGAACAACAGCGACAACTCGGCAAGACGTGCCCGTCGCTTTACGACCTGCGCAATCTTTTCCAGGTCAACGTCGAAGAAGGCCGGCATCTCTGGGCCATGGTCTACCTGCTGCACGGCTACTTCGGACGCGACGGCCGTGACGAAGCTGACGCACTGCTCGAACGTCGCAGCGGCAATCCCGACAAGCCCCGCATCCTCGAAGCGTTCAACCAGCCGTGCGACGACTGGCTCAACTTCTTCGCGTTCACGATGTTTACCGATCGTGACGGCAAGTATCAGCTCTCGGCGCTCGCGGAATCAGGTTTCGAACCGCTCGCGCGCACGTGCCAGTTTATGTTGACGGAAGAAGCGCATCACATGTTCGTCGGCGACACAGGCCTAGGCCGCGTCGTCAGGCGCACGGCGCAACTGATGAAACAGGGCGACGTGCGCGAGCTCGGCGGCATCCCACTCGAGATCGTTCAGAAGTACATCAATTTCTGGTTCAGCTATTCGCTCGATCTCTTTGGTGGAGAGATCAGTTCCAACTCTGCCGACTTCTTTGCCGCGGGTTTGAAAGGTCGCTACAAGGAGCGCGAGCAGTACACCGACCATCTCGCGAAGAACGACATGTTTACGATGACGATCGTCGAAGATGGTCAACTGAAAACGCGCGAGGTGCCACTGCGAAATGCTTTGAACGAAGTGTTGCGCGGTGAGTATGTAAAAGACTGCGAGAAGGGACTCGCGCGCTGGAACAAAGTGCTCGCAGACGAAGGCATGAGCGAGCGGCTGTACCTGCCGCACCCGCGTTTTCATCGTCACGTCGGCGAGTTTGCGGGGCACACATTCGATCTCCAGGGCAACCTGATCTCGCGCGAGGAGTTTGAGCGTCGCAAGTCTGAGTGGCTGCCCACAATGGAAGATCGCGAATACGTGCGCAGTCTGATGCATCCGGTTTACGAGCCCGGCAAGATTGCCAACTGGATCGCACCGCCCGCTGCCGGCATCAAGGGCAAGCCTTTTGAGTTCGAATACGTTCGACTCTAAATCGGGTTCGAAGATCCGTGTAATCCGCGTGACTAAGTACGATCAAAAACTCGAATTCATTCTTCGCACCGCGGCGCGCATCTTCGCCGAGAAGAGTTATCACTCTACGTCGATGCGCGACATCTCGCGCGCGACGAATGTGAGCCTCGCGGGCCTGTACCACTACTGCAAGTCGAAAGAGGAGTTGCTGTTTCTGATCCAGGACAACTGCTTTGGTCGTGTGCTTGAACGTTTGGAACAACGGCTCGAGAACGTCGACGATCCGATCGTCAAGCTCGGCATCTTCATCGAGAACCACCTGTCGTTCTTCGCCGCGAACATGTCGGAGATGAAAGTGCTCTCGCACGAAGCTGAATCGCTGCGCGGCGATCTTTACACGCACGTCTCGACACGCAAGACCAAATACACGAAGCTTGCGCGACAGATCCTGCAGGAAGTCCAGCAGAGCCAGCAAACGAAAGATCCGATCGATTTGACGGTCGCGACTTACGCGCTGTTTGGGATGATGAATTGGATCTATAACTGGTACGATCCTCAAGGCAAACTGAAGGTCTCAGAGTTGGCGGGCAATGTGATGCGACTCTTCCTCAACGGGTTTAGAGCAAACGAAGTCAGCGGGCACGTACATGCTTTACGATCGGAAACGCCCAGCGTCTGGAGCCACGGATAACACGGATGGAAAAACTCGATTACGCAACGCAAGATGGGATTGCGATCATTACGCTTAATGATCCGCCGGCGAATACGTACAGCTATGAGATGATGCAGGAGCTCGATCGGGCGATCCTCGAGGCACGCATGGATGAGGCTGTGCAGGTGATCGTGATCACCGGTGCAGGAGAAAAGTTTTTCTGCGCGGGCGCCGACATTCAGATGCTCGCGAACGTTACGCCGCAGTTCAAATACTATTTTTGTCTTCATGCTAACGAGACGCTCGCACGTTTAGAACAGACGCCGAAGTTAGTGATCGCGGCGATTAACGGTCACTGCGTCGGTGGTGGCTTGGAAGTCGCGATGGCGGCGGACATTCGCGTCGCTCTAAAAGGCAAAGGGAAGTTAGGACTGCCTGAAGTCTCGCTCGGTGTGCTTCCCGGAACCGGCGGCACGCAGCGTCTCGCGAGGCTCGTTGGGAAGTCGAAGGCGATCGAGTTGATGGCGACGGGAGAGTTGTTCGACTTTGAACGCGGTCTCGAACTCGGCATTCTGAATCACATCTTCGAAGCAGAGACACGCGAGGGTTTTGATGAAAAGGTGCGTGAGTACGCGCGCCAGTTCACGACACCAAACAAAGCGGCGCACGCTGTCGGCCGGATCAAGCGTGCGGTCCAAACAGGCGCGGAGATCTCGTTTGAGCCCGCGCTCGCACTCGAACGCGAACTACAGCAACAGCTCTTCCAGTCCGAAGACGCTAAAGAAGGACTCGATGCTTACGTGAACAAGCGTAAGGCCGAGTTCAAAGGCAGATAGATGTACGAGCACGTCCTGGTTTCAGAAGCCGAAGGCATCGTGACGATCACGTTGAATCGTCCCGACAAGCTCAACGCGTTCATCGGCCACATGCGTCGTGACCTCGCGGAAGCACTCGAGCATGCGGGAAGTGATCGCAGTGTCAGGGTCGTGATCGTGACCGGCGCGGGCCCGGCTTTTTGTGCGGGCGGTGACGTTGCGTTCATGGCTGAGCTGATGGAGCGGCGCGACGCCGAAGAGTTTTCACGCATACTCGGCGCGGGCCGTCGTGTTATCACGGCTATTCGCCAGATGACCAAGCCGGTGATTGCTTCGATCAATGGTCCAGCTTCGGGCGCTGGATGTAATCTTGCCTTCGCGTGCGATCTGCGGATCGCGTCAAACAATGCAACGTTCAGCCAGTCGTTTGCGAAAGTCGGACTGCATCCGGATTGGGGTGGGACTTATTTTCTGCCGCGACTCGTCACGCCAAACAAAGCGTGCGAGATGTTCTTTCTCGGTGAGTCGATCGACGCGGCTGAAGCCTTGCGATTGGGCATCGTCAACAAGGTGGTGACACCCGAAGAGTTGGAGAACGCGACGTCGCAGCTCGCACAGCGTTTGCGCGCAGCGCCCCCAATCGCGCTTGCGGCCGCGAAACATGCTGTTTACATGAGCCAGGCTGCGGAGCTCGAAGAGATGCTTCGATACGAGACTGAAGCGCAGTTGCGTTGTTTTGAATCTGCGGATGGACACGAGGGCGTGCGCGCATTTCTTGAAAAGCGCGAACCGAGATTCACCGGACATTAATCTGTGGATAAGCTAAGCGGAAAAATTGCGCTGATAACCGGCGGCGGTCGAGGCATTGGACGCGCGATCGCTCTCGCGTTTGCACATGAGGGAGCGCGGATCGCAGTTGCTGCACGCACGGCCGAGCAGGTGGAACAAGTCGCGGCGGAGATCGGCGATAACGCCATCGCGCTTGTTTGTGACGTTTCTGATTCAGCGAGCGTCACGCGGATGTTTGTGGACGTGCACGAACGGCTCGGCGATCCGAGCATTCTCGTCAACAACGCCGGCATCGCGGAGAGTGCAACACTCGTCAACACCACCGACGAATTCTGGCATCGGCACCTCGCGATCAATCTCTCGGGAACGTTCTACTGCACGCGCGCAGCAATGCCTGCGATGTTGCAGAACAAGTGGGGACGAGTAATCAACATCGCTTCGATCGCAGGCAAGGTCGGCGCGCCCTACATCGCCGCCTACACAGCGTCAAAGCACGGCGTGCTGGGTCTGACGCGTTCGATCGCGGCGGAAGTCGCAACCAGGGGCATCACTGTCAATGCGATCTGTCCGGGTTATGTCGACACTGACATGGTCTCGCGCGGCATAGAAAAAATCGTCACCACAACGGGACGCACTGCGGAACAAGCACTGGATTCACTCACAAAGATGAACCCGCAAAATCGCTTGATCACTTCCGAAGAAGTCGCAGCCGTGGCGCTGCTGCTTGCATCAGACGAAGGACGCGGAATCAACGGCCAGGGAATCAACATCGACGGCGGCTCACTACCGGTCTAGACCCGCGTTCATCCGCGAAAATCCGTGGCTAATTCATACACGAGCCTTATCGGCAGTCCCATGATGTTGAAGTAGTCGCCCTGGATCTCTTCGATGAAGAGTGCGGCTTTATTCTGTATGCCGTACGCGCCCGCTTTCCCGAACGGTTCGCCCGAAGCAATGTACCAGTCGATCTCAGCTTCACTCATCTCGGCAAAACGCACGCGAGTTTGCTCGTAAGCAACTCTCGACTCGCCACCGACTCTGACGAGCGCGACTCCCGTCAGCACCTCGTGCCACTTGCCGCTTAGTAAATCCAGCATGCGCTTCGCATCTGCTTCATCCTGAGGCTGGCCCAGGATCTGATTTGCGATCACGACCGTCGTATCAGCGGCAAGCACTAAACCTGATTCCAGCCGTTGGACCACGGCTTCTGCTTTCGAACGAGCGAGCCGTTGCACGTACGTAGCCGGATCTTCATCCGGATGAACTGACTCGTCTATGCCGGCGACCATCACTTCATGCGGCCAACCTGCGCGCTCGAGTATCTCCGTGCGTCGCGGGCTGCTCGACGCAAGCACCAGTTTTTCTCTTAGATGATTCATCTGTTTTGCCGCTGACTTGATGCCGCAGAGTTTGCGTGTTTCAATCGGCGAGCGCAAGAGCAGGAGCATGAATCAGTTCATCAAATCGCTGTCGAGCGTGTTGCGTGCGTCGGGAAACGCGCCGGAAGTCGCGGAAGCTGCGGCAATCGCGGCCTGGAAGTACGCCGCAGGTGATGGTTTGAAAGATCACGCAGTGCCCGTAAAGCTCGTCGAGCGAACGCTAACCGTCGCGGTCGCCGATCTGATCTGGCAAAAGCAGTTGCACTCGATGCGAGGGCAGCTCATGTTTCGAATGAACTCGCTGCTGGGCCAACCCGTTGTCGGTGCGATCGACTTTGTCATTGATTCCAGGATTTTCACTCAGATTAATCAGGAAGTTGAACCGGAAGACGAGCCGTTGGACAACGAAGTGCCGCTTGAATTATGGTCTGCGGCAAACGCGATTCACGATCAGGAATTACGACGAACGTTTCTGAAAACTGCTACACGTTCGTTGAGACGCAAGGCTTGAGCAATGCCGATAAATCAATCAGACATCGAGAAAGTCGCGCAACTGGCCCATCTTGAGCTGGCTGACGAAGAGCTAAAAACCCTCGGCTCGCAAATCACCGCGATCGTCGCTTACGTCGAACAGCTGAACGAGCTCGACACGCAGAACGTCGAGCCCGCCATCGGCGGCCTGACCCCGGAAGGCGAAAAAACCGAAACCGCTCGCGACGACGAGGTCGCCGGCTCGATCGGCCAGAAGCTCGCGTTGGACCAGGCCCCCGACCCCGCCGCCGGCTATTTCCGAGTTCCAAAAGTGCTGTAAGACAGGATTCGCAGGATTTGCATGAAGGATGTTGAGTTTTCGATAGACGCCGCCGAGCGGCTTAATGAGACGTTGAATGCCTTTCTCGAGATCGATCGGGAAGGAGCGCTGAGGCGTGCCGCGGAGATTGCAAATGATGGGGCGCTGGCCGGAGTGCCGATCGCCATCAAGGACAATATCTGTGTGCGAGGGATGCAGACCTCGTGCGGTTCGAAGATCCTCGGCGACTATCATCCGCCTTACAACGCCACCGTTATCGAACGCCTCAACAAAGCAGGCGCTGTAATCATCGGCAAGACAAACTGCGACGAGTTTGCGATGGGCTCGTCAAACGAAAACTCCGCGTTTGGTCCAGTGCGCAATCCGTGGGACACAACGCGCGTGTCAGGTGGTTCGTCAGGCGGATCGGCTGCGGCTGTCGCCGCGGGAATCGTCCCTGTCGCTCTCGGTTCTGACACCGGCGGATCCGTTCGTCAACCGGCGTCGCTCTGCGGCGTGCTCGGATTGAAACCGACTTACGGTCGCAACTCTCGTTACGGTCTCGTCGCGTTTGCATCGTCATTGGACCAGATAGGCGTGTTTGCTCGCAAGACTGAAGACGTTGCGCGCGTGCTTGGCGTAATCGCGGGACGAGATCCACGCGATGCAACCACTGCCGACGTTCCCGTTCCTGATTACAACGCGTCGGTGACCGGAGATCTGAAAGGCGCTCGTCTCGGATTTCCTCGCGCACTCTTCGGCAAAGGACTCGACGATGAAGTCAAGAACTCGGTCGAGAGTGTGGTTGACGTTTATCGTGAACTCGGCGCTGAGATCGTCGACGTCGAATTGCCACACGCAGGTTACGCGATCGCCGTCTACTACATCATCGCGACCGCTGAAGCGTCTTCAAACCTCGCGCGCTTCGACGGCGTGCGTTACGGATTTCGCGCGGAAGAGGCGCCGGAGTTGCGGCAGATGTATCGCAAAACGCGCGCGGAAGGCTTCGGCGCTGAAGTCAAACGTCGCATCATGCTCGGCACGTACGTCCTATCCGCGGGTTATTACGACGCCTACTATCGCAAGGCGCAGCAGGTGCGAACGCTGATCAAAAACGACTTTCTCAACGCGTTTAAGAACTGCGACGCGATCATCACGCCAACATCGCCGACGCCTGCTTTTGCGATTGGAGAGAAGGTGGACGATCCGCTTGCGATGTATCTGAACGACATCTACACCGTCACAGCAAACCTTGCAGGTGTTCCCGGGATCAGCGTGCCGTGTGGACTATCGTCGGAGCGTTTACCGATCGGGTACCAGTTGCTTGGTCCATACTGGTCCGAGCCCGTGCTCTTGAAACTCGCACACGCCTACGAACAGGTGAGGCCGTTCAATGAAAGGCCGCGGATTAACGCGGATCTCCGCTGATTTGAGCAGGTTTTCGTCGATCGGCTTTATCTGGAATGAGATCGCCCGTAAAGAACTCGACGACGTTTTTCGCAGTTCCCACCACCGGCGTCACGTCCAGGCCGACGTGAAGCGCGCCCGGCAGTAATCCCTTTTTCTTAATCTCATAGCCGGCCAGCCCGGCTGCAAAAAGGGCGCCCACGACAGGGATGGGCTTGATGAGGCGCTTCGCGATGCGCCAGCCACCGGCCCTGATGATTCTGCGTTTCAGTGTCGTCATCGTCTAACCTCTAAAACGTGATAGCATGCCTTTCGATGCGACTCAAGCTCTTTTGGCTGGCCTGCGCAATTATCTCAATTGCGTTGCTAAATTCCTGTCGTCCGGGCTCCGGAAATAAGGGCCGTCTGCTGGTCTACACGCCGCACGGCCAGGACCTCCTGCGAGATTTCATCGCGCGCTACAAGCAGCGGTACCCGGAGGCTGACGTCCAGTTTCTCGATATGGGTTCGCGTGAGGTCCTCGAACGCGTGCGCGTCGAGCGCAACCGTCCGCAGGCAGACCTGTGGTGGGGCGCTTCGCACATGACGTTTCAAACCGCCGCGGATGAGAACCTGCTGCTGGAGTATCGCCCGAGCTGGGCTGATAAAACTCCTGCATCCGCGCGTGATGCAAACGATCGGTGGTACGGCACGTACGAAACACCGCAAGTGATCGCGTACAACAGCGAAGCAGTCAGTGCTGAAGAAGCGCCGCGCGACTGGGACGACGTGATCGATCCGAAGTGGCGCGACAAAGTTCTGATTCGCAACCCCAATCCTTCCGACACGATGCGCACGATCTTCGGCGCGATGATCTGGAGGTTTTATAAAGACACCGGCAACACCGACGCAGGTTACGACTGGTTGCGAAAGCTCGACGCCAACGTTCACGAATACACGGCCGACGGCACGTTGCTCATGCAGAAACTCGCGCGGCGCGAAGGTCTCATAACGATGTGGGACATGCCGGATGTGCGTCTTTACAAAGAACAGAAAAACTTTCCGGTAGGTTACAACGTGCCGTCGAGTGGCACTCCCGTGATTACAGACGGCATTGCCATCGTTCGTGGTGGACCAAACCCGGAAGAAGCGAAACGCTTTTATGAGTTTGTTACGACGCAGGAAAGTTTGGTTCACGCGGCGCACAAGTATTACCGGATTCCGGTGCGCGCCGATCTCGATCGCGCGCAACTGCCGGCATGGATGAACGAGCCGTTCACGCGCCTGCCGCTCGATTGGGAGCTGTTGCGAAAGAACGGTGGTGATTGGTTAAGATACTGGGACACGCAAA
The DNA here is from genome assembly GCA_035761985.1 of Pyrinomonadaceae bacterium. Taxonomy (GTDB): domain Bacteria; phylum Acidobacteriota; class Blastocatellia; order Pyrinomonadales; family Pyrinomonadaceae; genus PSRF01. The sequence continues at coordinate 25,160 of DASTQB010000042.1, read as the reverse complement.
TCCGAGACAGAAATTAGCCAGGATTTACATGATGAATCATGATTATCATGACAAATCCTGCAATCCTGTAAAAAATGTTCTTATCGCTGAAAAATGTGAGTCGAAGCTTCGGATCGACGAAGGCTGTGGCTGACGTGTCTTTGGACGTGGCCCAGGGTGAGTTCTTTGGGCTGCTTGGGCCATCAGGCTGCGGTAAGACGACGACACTCAGGATGATCGCCGGACTCGAGAAGCCCGACGCGGGCACGATCGAGTTTCAGGGCGCAGACATCACCAACCTCCCTCCCGAACGCCGCGGCTTCGGCATGGTCTTTCAAAACTACGCGCTCTTCCCTCACCTGAACGTCTTCGAAAACGTCGCCTTCGGGCTGCGCGCGCGTCACAAAAACAGACCCGAAATGACAGACCGCGTGGCGAGCGCGCTCGAACTGGTCCAACTTCCCGGTTACGAGAAACGCGCTGTCGATCAACTTTCCGGCGGTCAACAACAACGCGTGGCCATCGCGCGCGCGATCGCGATCGAGCCCGCGCTGTTGCTGTTTGACGAGCCACTCTCGAATCTCGACGTCTCGCTTCGCGAAGAAACTCGCAGCGAACTCCGCGAACTCGTAACGCGTCTCGGGTTGACCGCGGTTTACGTCACGCACGATCAGGAAGAAGCGTTCGCACTCTGCGATCGCATCAGCGTAATGGTCGGCGGAAAACTCATGCAAACAGGCCGGCCACGCGAGCTTTACGAACAGCCTTCGGAGATCTCAGTCGCGAGTTTTCTCGGCAGAAACAACCTGATCAAAGCGATGCGTCTGAGTTCAAGTAAAACTGCCGACGGCGAATTCAAGACGCTCGAAGGCGGACACACGCTTCATCTGCGAGTCAAACACGACGATCTCACTCCGCTGAACAAGCCCGTGTTTCTCGCGATTCGCCCGGAGCACGTTCAACTCAGCAGCAACAACAACTCCGCCGAAAACTCCCTGCACGGAAACATTCGCGAGATTGTTTTCGCAGGCGCGACTTCAACCGTACGCGTCGACGCGGGCGGGCTGTTGCTCGAGGCGCTCGTGCTGCGCACCAACGGTCTCGAAGTAAACCAGCCGTGCAACGTGATCCTCCCACCGGATCATTTGAGTCTTCTGAAAAATTGAGCCACGGATTGACACGGATGAACACGGATCAAGCAAAAAGAAGAATCCGTGTTCATCCGTGGAGATCTGTGGCTTTGTTTTTGATCACGGCGATCGTGCTGCTGTACGGAGTGGTTTATCCAAACCTCTCCGTCGTCATCAGCTCGTTTCAGCGCGCCGGAAGCTGGACGCTTGCGAACTATCGCGAACTGCTGTCGCAACGGATCGTGATCGAGGCGATCGTCAGCAGTCTTGGACTGTCGATCGGGACTGTTGCGTTGTGTGCGATCGTCGGCGTACCGCTCGCGTTTTTATTTGAACGCTTCACGTTTCCGGGAAGGCGAGTGTTTGCGGCGCTCGCTGCGTTGCCCCTCGTGTTGCCGCCGCTGGTTGGAACGGTTGCGTTCATCTTTCTGTTTGGCGAGTCGGGGATTCTGGCCCACGGCATTCAGAACCTGTTCGCGCTCGAGAGTTCGCCGTGGCGCTTGCGCGGTTGGCCCGCGTTGCTGCTGTTTCACACTTACACGATGTACCCGTTTTTTTACGTCCTCACCGGCGCCGGGCTGAGACGAATCGATGCGAGTCTTGCGGAAGCCGCGCGAAGTTTAGGTGCTTCGAGAAGTGTCGTGCTCCGGCGCGTGGTGTTGCCACAACTCACGCCGTCACTGCTCGCCGCTGCATTGTTGACGTTTATGACGTCGATGGCATCGTTCAGTGCGCCGCAGTTTTTCGGGGGTGGCGTGCGCGTGCTGACGCTCGAGATATTCACGGCGCGGCAGCGTGGCGACCTTGTGATCGCGGTGACTGAAACGGTCATACTCGCGATCATCTCGCTTGGCGCATTGATCTTCTTCCAACGTTACGAAGGCACACGAAAGTTCGCCGCGGCAGCGATGAAAGGCGCGCCGCGCAGGCGTGTGAGCATCACGAGCGGCAAAGCGCGCGCGCTTGCGACGATCGTGGCGGTCGTGTTCGCTGTCATCCTGGTGGCGCCCGTAGCGACGTTGTTCCTGGTGAGTTTTGCGCGCGAGGGATCATGGACCACGCAGACGTTTCCGTCCGCCTACACATTCGAGAATTACCAGCGACTGTTTGGCGAGGCGTACGCTGCGGAAGTGTTTTTCAATAGCGTTTCGATGTCGGCAATCGCAGCGGTCGCTGCTCTCATCTGGAGTTTTTGCGTAGTTATACTCCTGAGACGGCGCCGCGACGAACGCAAGTTCACCGGAGAAGGATGGCGCAGGCTGCTGTCGCTTCTCATTTTAATTCCATGGGCGTTGCCGGGGACCGTGGTCGCTGTGTCGGTGGCCGAAGCGTACGGACGACCGAGCGCGTTGCTCGGCTCGTTTGTCCTCGTTGGAACGTTCTGGATCCTGCCGGTGGTTTACTTTTTACGTTTCATGCCGCTCGTCGTGCGCGCGTTGCAGGCGAGCATGGAGCAACTCGATCCCACGCTCGAAGAGGCGGCGGGCTCGCTGGGCGCGCGCGCGTGGCAAAGATTTACGCGCGTGACGCTGCCGCTCGTCTGGCCGGGTGCGGTCGCGGGTACGCTGCTGGCATTTGTGATCGCGTTAGGCGAATATGTAGCTTCAGTGCTCGTGTTTGTTCCTGCGAATCGACCCATTTCGATCGCGATTGCATCAGAGTTGCGAGACTTCAATCTCGGTGCGGCGGCAGCGTACGGGGTTGTGTTGATCGTGATCATCTCGATCAGTATGGTTGTTGCAGGCAAATTGGAACGACTTCGGGGTTAGCTTATGAGAGTAAAAAACCAGCCACAGATTACACGGCTTACACAGATTAGAAAAAATCTGCGTTATCTGTGGCTGGTTTTTGTAGCCTTGTTGGTGATCGTTCCACCGGCGCAGTCAAACGATGAGAATGCCGAACTCCACCAGGCGCTGCTCGATCTGACGAACCCGTGGACGGTCATGTGTGTCGCCGCGCATCCGGACGATGAAGACGGAAGCACGCTCACGATTCTTCGTCGCAAATACGGCATCCACACAGTCTCGGTCTTCTCGACTTTCGGCGAAGGCGGGCAGAACGCGGTTGGTCCCGAACTCTACGAAGAACTCGGCGTGATTCGCGCACGCGAAACAATCGCGGCGTCGGAAGTGCAGGGTTCGGAACCACACTTCCTCGGCTTCCGCGATTTCGGTTTTTCAAAGTCGGCTGAAGAGACGTTTCGTGCGTGGGGCGAGAAAGAGTTGCTCCGTCGCATGGTCCTGCAAATCCGACTGCTTCGTCCTGATGTGATCATCACAAATCACGACACAAGCTCCGGTCACGGTCATCACCAGGCAACGGGACGCATCGTGCAGCAGGCTTTCTTCGACGCAGGCGATCCGAAAGTTTTTCCGGAGCAGTTGGCCCAGACACCCGCGTGGCAACCGCAGCGGCTCTTCGTTCGTTCTCGCGGTGCGCAAACAGACACGCCGTCAGGTCCCGAGGCGCCGCCACAATTCATCACACTCGATCCGAACGAAATGGATCCGGTTCGTAAAGTGACATATGCGCAACAGGCGTTGTCCGGTTTGCACAAACATGCGACACAGGGACCATGGCCCAAGACTGTTCCCGCCGGTGGTGCACGTCCGATTCGCTACAACCTCGTAAAGCAGGCTCAATCCGCCGCGCCGCTTCCTGCAGACGCAAAAACACCGATCGAGGGATTGCGTTTGAACGAGCAAGTCGTGGCGAAGCTCGTCGCGCCGACCATCGAACAAAAGCCTCTGACTGAATACGTCGATCGACGTCTCGAAGTGTTGGTTGCGCTTTTAAACGCGCGCCGCCGCGGTGCATTCACAGCGCCGAAAGAAGTGGTCGATCTGGATCCGCACCGCTTCCAACTGATGACGACGCGTCTGAACAAAGCGCTGGCCGCTGCGACTGGCACATCTCTAAGGTTTAGTGACGAGGGATCGGCGTTGATCCCCGGTGAAGAAGCTCGACTCGTCGCGTTAATTTCAAACGCAGGGCCGGCTGAGGTTCACGTCAAGGAACTAAAATTCCGCGGTTTCGGTGTTGAACGATCCATCGACGGTGCCGACAAGATGTTGCCCGACACCGAGGCGCCGGCGGAGATAAAAATCACGCCGCCGAAAGCCGCGAGCCTGAGTGTTCCATCTTCGGAACATCTCTACGACGGCCGGCTGTTTGGCGAACCTTTGCGACTAGAAGCGGAACTCACATTGGAAGGCGTGACGTTTGTTATCGAGAATGAAACTCGACGCGACGTTGTCCCGCCAGTCGAGATCGTTGAAGTCGAGCCTTCGCCTTACGTCAGTACGCCCGCGACTTCGCAGAAGCCGCTCGATTTCCGGGTCACGTTGAAGAACCATCGCCGTGCGGACTTTCGTGGACTGTTACGCGTCAGCGGTCAGAGTTTGGAAACGGGCCGCGAGATCAATCTTGGACCAAACGCGACTGAGACTTCGAACATCGTTGTGCGAACAACGCTGCCGCTAAGCCAGCAGATCCAGGGCTCGACGGTCGCGATCACAGTCGATCTTCCGGTGCCGAAAGAACCGCTTGCGAAACGAACTGTTCCACTCGTCTATGCTGAAGCGATTGTCGTTAGCGGGCGAAAGGTCGGCTACCTGCCGAGTTATGACGAAACGCTGGAGCGTGCACTCGCGGCACTGGGTGTCGATGCGACGAAGCTGACGGTTGAGGCGATTGCGAAGTCGGACCTATCCCCGTTTCACACGATCATCATCGACAATCGTGGTTACGAAGCGCATCAGGATCTGATCCCGGTGAACAACCGGCTGATTAAGTTTGTCGAAGACGGCGGTTCACTCGTCGTTTTCTATCACCGCATCAATGAGTGGAATCCGAACGAGCAGCGAGGGCGACCGCAACTCGCGCCGCTTCCGATCATTCTCGGCAACGAGCGTGTGACGCAGGAAGACGCGCCTGTTACGTTCCTGCAGCCACGTCATCCTCTGCTGAACTTCCCAAACAAGATCACGCAGAAGGATTTCGAAAACTGGGTGCAGGAGCGTGGATTGTATTTTCCGAGAGAGTGGGACCCGCAGTACGCGGCGGTGCTGGGCACAAGCGACCGCGGTGAGCCGATGTTGAGAGGTGGTCTACTTGCGGCGCCGTACGGTCGCGGGAACTACATCTACACAAGTATGGTGTGGTACCGGCAACTGCGCGCGGCACATCCCGGTGGTTACAGGTTCTTTGCGAATCTGATCAGTTACGGGCGGCGGAAAGAGTAAAGCCGCGGATTTACACGGATTTACACGGATAGAGATCAGGCGGGAGAGTCGAGCATCGCTTCCTGGTCCAGTTGTTCGCCTTCGAGTTTCACACGCGCGCGTTCGAGAAATGTTTGGATCATTTCGCGTACGCGTTTTTGCATCTCGGCGCTGATTGCGCTCTCGCCAACCAAAATCGCAAACCGGTGCAAGTCTTTCGCGTGCTTGCGGCGAAGTTCGACGTGCTGGACGATCCTGATCAGGACTTTGTGACCGCGCTCTTCAAACACCGCTGCGTAACGCAGGTAGTTTTTCATTTCCGAGCGCGCGGGCGACCACTCGAGACGATCCGGAGAATCTTCAGTCTTCTCCACCGTGAATGCCGCGCGAACCGCGCCAATCACAGGCACTTCGGCACGAACCATCCAGCGCATGATGCCGCCGGCCTCGTTCCGTATGCCTTCGATGCCGGGCATGAGATCCGCAAAATTACGGAGCTCCCCGAAAAACTCACGGGCCCGTTCGAGGGTGGTCCGCAATTCCATTTGATCCGCGTAAGAGGCCTTGATTCGAAACATTTGTTCTCCGTTAACCGTTCTCCGAAACGTTGATGCGAGACGGGTGGGACTTGGTTTCCCGCATCCGCATTGCTAAGTTACACGAACCACTTTTGCTAGTAAACATTTAAGTGGGTGGAGTAATAAATATTTAATATGAGTTTGAACGAGCGGTGCCCGCGTTGTGAGAATCCGCGGCTGAAATCGTGGTGGGAACTGGATGACGAAGAGCGCGAGGTCGTGAAGCGACTACCGCAGTCCGTTGATTACTCACTGGAGGAGCGACAGGCAACTCACCGGTGGTGTACGCGCTGCTGGTATGAAACAGGATTTCAGGATTCGCCACGATTTACATGATTTTCTTGTAAATCCTGATCATCTTGTAATCCTGTCCCAGGTTTCGCGGATGGAGCGCATCTGCGAGATCAGCGTTTCGTGCAGTTCAGCGCCGGACGCAAAGCCCATCCGCGTTGCCACGTCTTTTGTTGCGATGTGGCTCGGATCCGGCAGGCGCGTCGAACGCCCGACAATCAATCGCAGGTTGTGATCGATTGAACGCAAGAGACTGTAGCCCTCACTCAAAACGGCAAAATCGTCTTCGCTGAGCGAGCCTTCCTCTCGCAGCCTTTCGAGCGTAAACGCCGTCGAGCGATCTTCACCTTCATCCGGCACTTCATCCCGCAACTGCAAGTAACGCGTCGCAAAGTAAACGTCGAGCATTCCACCCTGGCCGTACTTGATGTCGGTGCCCAATTTTCTCCCACGGCTTCCCTTCTCTTTTTCAAGCCGTTCGCGAACGTGCCGTGTCACCGTTTTCAACTCTTCGGGGTCGAGCTTCAAGGCGTTTGCGTGTATGCGATGACGTGCGTGCGTCTCGATCATTCTTCCCATTTCCTGATCGCCGCCGACACAACGGAGCTTCACGTACGCCAGCCATTCCCACGGCGCACTTTCGTCGCGCAAGTAGTCGAGAAAACCTTCAGAACTGGTGACGAGTGGTCCATTCTTGCCGTGAGGCCGCAAACGCATGTCAACGCGATAGAGATAACCTTCTCTCGTGATGCTCGAGAGCGCAGCGATCATCAGTTCGGCGAGTCGTGAGTAAGTCTCGTCCTGCGTCAGCGACTTTATCGGCGAAGGAACGAGCGAGTCGTAAGTGATGAGGATGTCGAGATCCGATCCGTAATCGACGCCGCCGGAACCGAGTCGTCCCAGACCATAGAAGGCGACTCGTGGTCCACCGCTGAACGATCCGTAACGCCGCGCCATCTCACGACGCCCGATCAGATAAGCGACGTTCATGCTTGCGATCGCCAGTTCGGTTTGCAACCGGTTGACTTCGAAGATTGTTAGCTCGTGCGAGACGTCGAGCGATCCGATCTCGGCCATCAACTCGGCCCACTTGATACGGAACGCGGCGAGTTCCGCCGGAAACGAACGTTCAGCGTCGATTGCGGCTCGTAGGATCGCGCGGTAGTCATGGCGCAAAGACACCGGTGCTGAAGTTCCGAGCGACGTGATCAACGCCGGATGTGCAGCAACCATTTCGGCGAACGAATCGGATGAGCCGCACAGTTGGACAAGCGCCGCGAGGTTGGATTCCGTGATCTGCAGGTGACGATCGGTTTTTTCGAGTGATGCTGAGACGCGAGACAGTTGCACAAGAGCACGGTGCTGGTTCAACGATTTAGCGGCAAGCGAGAGCAGCAAACTCGCGAGCGGCTTGGGCTTTTCCTGGTCCATGTGCGACGCGAGCACACGCGCTGAAGCCATCGCGAGGGCGGCGTCTTTGTCGTAATCGAGATCTGTTTGCAAACTCGCGCTCTCGACAGCGATCAGCTCCGGTTCGACTTCCGAAAACAGTCGATCGTACGTGTTGCGCACGTTTGCAGCGTGCGCTCTCAACGTCCGAAGAAAATCGTCGCGTGCCTTCGCACCTGCGAAACCCATGCGCCCCGCGAGCAACGCCTGCGCGTCTACTGCTTCGGGCACAGTATGTGTCTGTAGCCCGTGCTCCATCTGCAAGCGATGTTCGACGCTGCGCAGGAAGTAATATGCATCAGACAGCTCGCTGCGTTCTGCCTGCGTGATGAAACCACGATCCGCGAGGCGTCCGAGACTCACGAGCGTGTGCGGCACGCGCAACCAATCGTCACGCCCGCCGTGGGCCAACTGAAGCGCCTGCGCGATAAACTCGATCTCCCGAACTCCGCCGCGACCGAGTTTTACGTTGAAGCCACTCTTCTTCTCCACCTGGCGATCGATCTTCTGCTTCGCGAGACGAACACTCGCAAGCGCGCCGCTGACCGAAACGTCTGGACGAAACACAGCAGGCGTCACGGCTTCCTTAAATCTCGTAAACAGTTCCGCTGAGCCGGCCGCAGCACGCGAGCGAATCAGAGTCTGGCGTTCCCAGTCCTGCGCCGTTTGTGTGTAGTAACGCGTTGCTTCCTGCAGCGAGCACGCGATTGCGCCGTCGCGGCCATGCGGACGAAGGCGTAAGTCGACGCGATACGCAGATCCTTCGCCGCCTGACTGCCCGACGATGCGCGCGATCGTTTCGGAGAGCTTCACGAAGTACTCGCGATTACTGACCTCGCCTCGTTCGCCCGTGCCGGCTGTTGTTCCCTCGTCTGAATAGAGAAATACAAGATCGATGTCGGAAGCGTAGTTGAGTTCCATCGAGCCGAGTTTTCCGAGTGCGATCACGCAAAACTCGGCGGTCGCACTTCGCCCGCGATCGTCGACGCGGCGCGGCAATCCGTAACGATTGTCGAGATCCTGCCGTGCGAGGCTGAGTGCGTAATCAAGAATCGCATCGGCGAGGTTCGACAACTCTTCCGTCGTCTCCACGAGCGTTTGCGAACGGCGAATGTCGTGAAGGTAAGTGCGCAGCAACTCTCGACGTCGAAAACGCGCGAGCAACACCTGCGGATTCAGAGATGAATTGGTGAGCGCGAAACGCGCGAGTGCTTCCTTCAATTCGTCCGCAGTTCTGACACGCGGATCGGTACGTTCGCGCGACAGCCACGAGAGGTATTCAGGGTTCTGCTCGATCGTCGTGGCAAGCAGCGGACTCCATGCAGCGAGGGCAAGGACGTCCGCCAGCAATGCCGGTTGTTTCAGGAGATTCTGGTACGCGCGCGGCTGCTCTTTGGCGAGCCGCTCGAGGAAGAGACGGGCACCGTGCTCGTCGGGCAGATCACGAAGCAGAAATTCGATATTCGGCACACCGTTAGTATAGCCGCGGATGAACACGGATCTTTACCTGATCAAACGTTCATCCGCGTCATCCGTGGCTAAATATCGTAATAAAGCGAAAACTCAAGTGGATGTGGGCGCATGCGCAGCGGCGTGATCTCACGATCGCGCTTGTACGTGATCCAGCGCTCGATCAACTGCGGGCTGAACACGTCGCCCTTCAGCAGAAAATCGTGATCCGCTTCGAGCGCCTTTAACGAATCGTCCAGCGTACCCGGCAGCGTCGGAACGTCTTTCAGCTCTTCCGGCGAGAGATCGTAGATGTCCTTCTCGAGTGGATCACCCGGATCGATCCGGTTCTGAACGCCATCAAGTCCCGCCAGCAACATCGCCGAAAACGCGAGATACGCGTTGCACGACGGATCGGGCGGACGAAACTCCAACCGCTTCAACTTCGGATTCGTCGAAAACATCGGAATACGAATCGCCGCCGAACGATTGCGCGCCGAGTACGCGAGATTCACCGGCGCTTCAAAACCGGGAACCAGGCGTTTGTAACTGTTCGTCGTCGGCGCAGCAAAAGCCACGACAGCCGCAGCGTGCTTCAACAAACCACCGATGTAATAGCGTGCCATCTCAGACAGTCCTGCATAACCGTCACCCGCGAAGAGCGGCTTCTCACCTTTCCAGAGCGACTGGTGACAGTGCATTCCCGAACCGTTATCGCCATACAACGGCTTCGGCATAAACGTCGCTGATTTTCCAAACTGGTGCGCAGTATTGCGAACTACATATTTGAATATCTGGAGATTGTCGGCCGTTCCCAGCATTGTGGAATAGCGAAAATCAATCTCACATTGTCCTGCCGTTGCAACTTCGTGATGATGACATTCTACAGTCACACCACACTTCGCGAGCGTGAGTGAAATCTCCGATCGCAAGTCAGTCAACGAGTCGGTTGGAGGTACCGGAACGTACCCTTCCTTCGGACGAATACGATAGCCGAGGTTCGATCCGGCAAACTCGTTTGCATCACGTCCGGTGTTCCAGTGTCCTTCATCAGAGTCGAGAGTAAAGCCGGCGGAATGTTGTTCGTTATGATACTTGACCGAGTCAAACACAAAGAATTCAGCTTCAGGACCGAAGAAAACAGTGTCGGCAAGTCCCGTAAATTTCAGGTAACTCTCGGCGCGCTGCGCGACCGACCGCGGATCGAAGGCATAACCCTCTTTCGTGATCGGATCCACTGCGCTGCCGATCAAGCACAGCGTCGGATGTTCGGCGAACGGATCCATCCAGAAGCGCGTGGGATCAGGCACGAGCAACATGTCTGACTCGTGGATCGCCGCCCATCCACGAATGGAGGAGGCATCAAAGCCGAACCCATCTTCAAACTGGTCTTCGCCGAGTTCAGCGATGGGGAACGTAAGGTGTTGCCAGGAGCCGGGTAGGTCCGTGAAACGGACCGAGACGAATTTGGCGCCCTGGTCGGAAGCGAATTTCAAGACAGTCTTAGGGTTCATTTGATCTCCTGAAAATTTTTGGGAGTGTTGGGGGTGCTCTTCGCCCCGGCGTGGACTTTGGTGCGAAGTAAATTGGCGTGCTTAACGACTCTAAGAAACCAGTCGTGCGGCATTGAACGACAGCGAGTAAAAAGCTGTGATTATAGTCGCGAGGCGAGTGATGTCAAGGGCAAACGGAAAACTTTAGGCACACATCACACAAATCCTTATAAAAATCCGTATAATCTGCGTTTCAAAAAGTTATAGACCGAAATGGTCTTTTTCTGTTACATTGCGGCCTAAAGCGTTCCACCCAACAACTACTGCCGCAACTCGATTCGGAAAATGTACATCTGTGTTTCAGTAACTGGCATTAATATCTTTCAAGTTTTATTTAGGAGGCAGGAGACCGCCAATTGACCACGGCAATCGAGCAAACGCTCGAAACTTATGGAATCGAAAACTGGGCCGCTGGCTACTTTGATGTTAACCGGAAGGGAAATCTTATCGTCCGTCCCGTCGAGGGAGATCCCCGCTCAGCGGACTTAAAGGAAATCATCGACGACCTTGCCAAACGTGGTATCACCACGCCCGTGCTCCTGCGTTTCCCGCAGTTGGTCGCAGCTCAAGTAAGAAAACTTCAACGGGCGTTTAGCCGCTCGATTCGAGAGTTTGAATACCAGGGAGCGCACATGTGTGTTTACCCGATGAAGGTAAACCAGCAGCGCGCCGTGGTTGAAGAATATCTCCGCGAGGGTTCCCGCTACGACTTCGGACTCGAAGCAGGTTCAAAAGCTGAGCTGTACGCCGCGCTCGCGCTCGAACAGCCGGGCGACAGCCTGCTCGTGCTCAACGGTTTCAAAGATCAGGAGTTCATCGAACTTGCTTTCGCCGGCGCGAAGGTCGGAAAGAAAGTCGTGATCGTCATCGAGAAACTGAACGAACTCGATCACGTTCTCAACGTCGTCGAACGTCACGAAGGCGCGCTGCCGATGCTCGGCATGCGCGTCAAGCTCTACTCGAAAGGTTCCGGCCGCTGGGAAAAGTCGGGTGGCGAAGCTGCAAAGTTCGGGCTGACGACGACCGAGTTGCTCGAGGTGATCCGCCGACTTGAAGAAGCCGATCGCGTGGACATGCTGAAGCTGCTTCACTTCCACATCGGTTCGCAACTCACTGACATCAAGCGCATCAAGAACGCGATGAAGGAAGCCGCGCGTGTTTACGCGAAGGTTTTCCAGATGAAAGTTCCGATCGAGCTGCTCGACGTAGGCGGCGGCATGGCCGTCGACTACGACGGATCGAAAACGGCGTTTGACTCGTCTGCAAACTACACAGCGCAGGAGTTTGCAAACGACGTTATCTACACCATCAAGCAGGTGTGCGACGACGAAAACGTTCCGCATCCGACGATCATCCAGGAGTCGGGGCGTTTCCTCGCTGCTTATCACGCGATTCTCGTGACGAATGTTCTCGACGAAATCGAAACAGTCGTCGAAGACATCACTCCGATCGAGATCGACGAAGACGATCCGCAGGTCGTGATCGAACTCGGCGATCTCCGTGAGTCGATCAGCGTCAAGAACTATCGTGAGTACTACCACGATGCGCTCGAACACCGTGAAGAGTTGTTCACGTTGTTCAATCTCGGCCTCATCTCGCTCGAAGATCGCGCGAAGGGTGAAGTGCTGTTCTGGGACGTTTGCGAACGCGCTGACAAGTACGCTCAACAGGCGAAATACGTGTCGGAAGAATTTGGCGACCTGCGACGCCTGCTGTGCGCCAAGTACCTGACTAACTTCTCCGTGTTTCGTTCAGTGCCCGATCATTGGGCGCTGGACCAACTGTTCCCGATCGTTCCGATTCACCACTTGAACAAGACGCCGACCGAATACACCACGTTGTGTGACATCACGTGCGACTCCGACGGCATCGTCGACAAGTTTGTCGATCTACACGACGTCAAACAGGTGCTGGAGCTCCACACGCTTCATCCGGACGAGCCTTATTACCTCGCGTTCATGCTGGTCGGCGCGTACCAGGAAGTGATGGGAAACAATCACAACCTTTTCGGCGCGCCACACGAAGCGCACATTCACATCGACGAGGAAGGTTTTCTGATAAAGAAGGTCATCAAGGGAACGACTGTCGGCGCCGCTGTGGAACGTGCTCGCTACGAGCGCAGCCTGCTGCACGACGGTTTCCGGCGCTTAATCAACCGGCGTGTGAAAGACGGCGAGTTGAGTGAGGCCGACGGCGCGGAGCTGGCCCACTTCTACGAGTCACGTTACGAGGCTTATACCTATCTCGCGGTGAACGGAGTGAAATCCCGTTCACGGCGAAGGACCGATTATTAATTATGTAATTCAGAAAATAGCGAAACCCAGTCCGAGAGGTTCACAACCTGCATGGTCACTCAACGCAAACCAAAAGCATCGAAGTACTTGACCACTCCCACGCGTCCAGTCCAGGTGGATCGCGATCGTTCGGTGGCCGGACTCCTCGAGAAGATGGAAGGCACAGGCTTTGGAGGCCGGCAACTGGCCGAAGCTCATCGCATCTGGCTCGACATGCTCGGCGACAACACCACGATCATGGTGGCCGCTTCAGGTGCCCTCATACCGGCGGGAATGCGCCGTTTGCTGGCTTATGTAATCAAAAATCGCTTCGTGGATGTGCTGGTGCTTTCCGGTTCGTTGCTCTTCCACGATCTGCACGAAACTCTCGGGCGTTATCACTTTCAGGCACACCCAACGATGACCGATGCGGAACTGGAGTCAGCCCAGATCAGCCGCATGTGGGACCTGCTCGCCAGTGACGAAGAATATCGCGAGGCGAAAGAGTGGATTGGCGGGTTTACGAACCAGTTGGACCAGACGCGTGCTTACTCGGCGCGTGAGTTTCTACATCTCCTCGGCCGCGAGCTTGCCGAGATTGCTTCCGAAGACGGCGTACTCACTTCTGCTTACAAAGCGAAGGTCCCGATCTTCTGTCCCGCGATTGCTGATAGCGGACTCGCAGTTGGCATCGCAGGTGCCCGCTTTGAAAAGAAGAACAATTTCATGTTCGACCTCATCCAGGACGTGCTCGACATGATGAACGTGATGGTCAGTGCGCGTGTGTCTGGAATTCTGAATCTCGGCGGCGGCACAACGAAGAGCTTTATTCAACAAGCCGCGATCTCCTCGTTCCTTCAGAAAGAGCACCACCACGGCCACAAGTACGCCATCCAGATTTCAACTGACGCTCCACATCCGGGCGGAAGATCGAACGCCGTCTCGTTTGATGAAGGCTTGATCTACGGAAAGCTCGCGCGCGGCGCACACACCGCCTACGTGCCCTGCGACGCTACAATCGCTTTACCAATCTTGATCACTTCCCTCTCGCAAACGGCAGCGAAGTACATGAAAGGGCGCAAGAAACCAAACTTCCAGTTCGGCCGCGAACTGATCATCGAATCTTCCTGATCAGATCCGCGTAAATCCGCGTTTCGCCGATCCGCGTTAATCTGCGTTCACCCAATCAGCGCCAATCCGCGTACCCGGTTTCGCTGCGCGTACATTTCCTTATCAGCCAACTCGATCGCATGACCCAGTTCCGTCAGCGCGTTGAATCCCGCCACGCCATGCGAGACGGTCACCTTCACCGGCATTCCGATCCAGCGTTCGCAGTTTTCCGCCAGTATCGCGTTTAGTTTTTCCATGCGGCGGCTTGCTTCGGCCTCAGGAAGCTTGAACATCAACACGAGAAACTCATCGCCGCCCCAGCGAAACAACATATCGTCAGCGCGAATCAACGAACGCATCGCGCGTGCGACTGAGCGAATCGCCTTGTCGCCGGCGGTATGCCCGAACGTGTCGTTGATCGGTTTCAGGTTGTCGATGTCGATCACTGCAACGCTGCCGGAAGTCACAACGTCGTGAGCGCCCTCGGGTCTGCGCAGCAGGGAGTGAAACGCGTGACGATTCAAAGCCTCTGTCAGCGGGTCCATTTGCACGAGCAGTTCGAGTTGATCGCGCGCGTCCGTCAGTTCTCGATTTGCCATCTGCACTTCGCGACGCACGCCTTCCATCAACACCATCACAGTGCCGAAGCCGAGCAGTATTTCAAACAGCAGATCAAAGACCGACGTGAACTGTAAATACGCTTCTGGAACAGTGATGCCCCAGAGTCCGTTACGTGCTCCGAAGACGGGCACGTAATGAAGAAAGCCGATCGCGAGCAGCACGAGCGCCGTCGACATCACGCGAATGCCGGGGCTTGGTTCTTCAAGACGTGGGCCAGAACGCAGGACGAAAAAAGCGATCATGAACAGCACTGCCACCATTGCGGAGTGGATCATGAAGAGACCGTTCAAGTCAGTGGATGCGTGCGGCAGGACGAGCGATATGGCGACGGCAGGGATGAGGAAGTAGTTGTGTCGTCTCGTGAGCGAGAGGCCCTTGGCCTGGCTGCGACAGCCGGCGATGAAGAGTAGCCCAAAGAGGTATTCGCCGAAGAAGTAGACCGAGAAGAAGGCGGTCTGGACGGACGTGATCTGGAATCCGGCGAACAGAGCGATGAGGGAAACGGATAAGCTTGCCCAGGAGGCGGTCCAGTACGTCAGAGCATTGCTCTTGATTGACGACCGCATGAATATTGAAAGTAACGTGATCAGGAGGACGCCCACGCACTGAATGGCGAGGCCGACATTCGAATCCATAAACTGGGCCTTAAATTCGCGGGATGGCGAAGACTCTAGGCGGCAAGGTCTGGGACTTACAGACGGGGTAAAACGCCCTACCGGGTTTGATTCTAGCTGACTGAGGGGCGTGAGGCCAACAGTTTTTTTAGCCGCTGATTTACGCGGATTGCTACACGGATCGATCCGTGTAATCCGTGGTTAAGTGAGCCATTGCAGGAGGTCGTCGTCGCCGGTCCGGGTGCCGCCGACTACGTGGATGAAATACTCCTCGAGCGAAACTGGTCCCTGACCGTCGCCCTCCACGCGGATTCCCTTCCGCAGCTCGTTTAACGAACCCGAAGCAAGCAACTTGCCCTGCGCGATGATCGCGATGTCCGTGCAGAGACGTTCGACAATCTCGAGCACGTGAGACGTGAGAAAAACAGTCAAGCCCCGTGAGGTCAAACGCGACAACAGATCTTTCAGAGTTCGCGAAGCGATCGCATCAACGCCTTCAAACGGTTCGTCAAGAAACAGTATCTCCGGACGGTGAATCAGCGCGCACGCAAGCGACAGCTTCTTCTTCATGCCGTGCGAGTATTCGATGATCAGTTTCTTCGGCTCGTCCTGCAGGTCCATCAACTCGAGCAGCTCTTTGGAACGTTGTGCGATCTCTTCGGTCTGAAGCCCGTACATCCGTCCGGTGAACGAGAGCATCTCCGCGCCTGTTAGTCGCTCAAATAAGTTCAGATCTTCAGGCACGACTCCGATTCGTCTTTTGACCTCGAGTGGTTGTTTAGAGATGTCGAAATTGAGGACGCGCAGAGTGCCGCTGGTAGGCGCGAGCAAACCGGTGAGCATCTTGATTGTTGTTGATTTACCCGCGCCGTTCGGACCGAGGAAACCGAAGAAGCTGCCGCGGTTGACGCGCAGGTCGATGTGGTCAACCGCGACAAAGTCACCAAACTGCTTGACGAGCGAAAACGTTTCAACCGCCGGGGAAACTTCCATGCGCCACAGATTATCGCGTATTCATGCCGATAGGAAATCAGTGTCCGCGAAGCAGCGCTTTCGCATCGTCGGCGCGCACGTAATCGGGAAGTTGGCGGTGCGTGCTCATCAGGAACGCATTCGAGCTAGATTGCAGTGCGTTGCCGTGCGTTGCAAGCAGACGCACAAACCGGCCGAACGGCGACCAGCCGTAGTAGTAACCATCGTGCAAGCTGATGAGAACGTCAGCCGTGTGCATTACGCGCGGGCTGAAAAGCGATTTGTAGATGTTTGCGAGTGCGTTCGGATATCGATGCCCGGCAGTTCGCTCAAACCATGTTGCGTCGGTGGCGAAATCATTACCGAAGCGCGCCAGCTCGAGTGGATCGCCACTTGTCATCGTGTAACGATAACTATCAGTTGCCGCATCATGTTCGATGCGCGCCCGCCCGCGTGCACTTTCGATAACGACTTCACCGTCATCTTTGTAAACAGCGAAATCGACGCCCTTCACTTCCGCACTGGAACTCGCAACTTCAGGAATCTGATCGCCGTTCCGGCAATAAGCGGCAGCGTAACTGCAAAGCCCAAACGCCGGAATGACAACGTCGAAGCCCTTGCGCCTCAGAGTTGATGCGAGTGCAGTTCGATGGTTCTCTTCCAGGTTCATGCCGTGATCGGAGAACATCATGATCTCCGTCTCATCGCCGCAGTAGCTCCGGATCTCCTTGAGTATCTTGTCGAGCGATTCGAGCGCGACTGCGAGACGATCCGGTCCCTGCGCGTGCAGCAGGCCGTCGGTCGCTTTGAGAAATGCAAAGTAATCGCGGTTCTGCGGCGCCGCGCGGAACTTCTCGCGAAACCGCTGCATGTCCGTACGCCAAACCTTTTCAGGCGCGACGTAGATCAGGAACTCGAACATCAGCGGTTCCTGGTAGTCGAGCTCGTCCATGTACGACGACGGGACCTTGTCAGGCGTGCGACGGCCGACGTACTTCCGAATTCCGCCGCGCAGTTCTCCCGCCTTCCGATCGAAGTACAAACTCTCGTAGCCCGCGGGCGGTGTCGCACCGAGCATCGCCGAGAGTGCGACGTTGGTCATCGTCGGAAACGGCGAGAGCAGGCGCGTCGGTGGTCCAAAGTAATCAAACAGTCCACGCGACTTCGCCTCCTGAATCAACGTGTACGGCACTCCATCGAGACAGAGCAACAATCGTCGTGGTCTCTTCTGATTCACGGCTTGTAATTTTGTCAATCTGTTTAATCCTGAAATCATGTTACTGCCCGGCATTGTTCTTCGCCTGTTCGGCCTTGAACGCTTGTTTCAACCCCTTCTTCGCCGCGTCGTGTGCGTCGTAAACGTTCGGACGAGACAATACTTCCTTGTACTGCGTGACGGCTTCGTCGCGTTTGCCGGCGACGTCGTACGAGCGCGCCGCATAGAGATGCGCCATCGTAATCAGTCCCGCCTCGCCGCGATCGACTCTCGTCGCCGCAAGAAACTCCTTCGCCGCACGATCGTGATAACCAGCCGCCATCAACACCTCGCCGTACTTAAAGTGGATCAGATCCAAAGCACGGGCGGCGGTGTCGCGCACGTTCTTGTCGCGCAGCAGTTCGTCAAAAGTCGCGAAGGCTTCTTTCTCCGCCTGAGCTGCGCCCTGTAGATCGTTCTGTTTGCGTTTGACACCTGCGAGCGAAACGAGGGCGTCGGCAGTTTCGAGTCGTAGCAGGTAGTTGCGCGGATACTTAGTGCTGAGTTCGCGAGTTACCCTGAGCAGATCTTCGAACCGTTTCTCACGCCGGTAAAGCAACACGAGAACCGACTTCGCATCGTCCTGCGCCCACCGACCTTCCTTTGCAACCTGCTCCAGCATCGCCAGGCCGCGTTTCTTCGAACCGCGATAGCCAGTCGCGCCGGCGAGGATCTTCACGGGCAAAGGCAGCGAACCAACTACGTACTCGTAAAGTCCGATCGTTATCTGCGCGTCGATGTACTTCGGATCGAGTTTCAAAACTTCACGATGACGATTCACCGCATCGTTGCCGTCGCGCAGTGCGGCGAAGTGGCGTCGCTCAACGGCTTCTTCGAACGACGCCATCAGTCCCTCGGTGTTCGCGAGAAAATCGAGGGCTTCGATGTTCTTGGGTTCCTTTTTGAGTTTTGCTTCGGCGAGTCGTTTCGCTTCACGAGTGAGGTTGCGAAACTCGGTCACGATCTTCGGATCGACTTTATCGTCACCACTCGAATAGAACGACTCCGAACTGTAAAGCGAACCCTGCAAACGACGCGTCTCATAAAGCGTCTTGATCCATAGTCGCGCCGCAAGCAACTGATAGCCGCCGGGATGATTGGGGAAGAGTTGAACTATTTCCTTGAAATCACGCTGCGCCTTGTCGTAGTCGATGTTGTAAAGCGCATCGAGACCACTGCGACGCAACTCCTCGAAGCGCGCGCGCTCCGAGTCAGTTAACCACGGGGAGGAAGGCTGCTGCGCCGGCACGGAGAGCGCCGTTGCGAGCAGTAAAACTAAAACCACGAAATATCTCACTACCTAAGCCTCCGAAATTAAATCCTTATCTTCCGCGGGACCCGCGGTCGTAAACGACTCTATGTATTTCACACCCGCACCGGTATTGAACAACACCACTCGATCCGCAGGATTGACAAACCCGTCCTCGACTAGCAATCGCAGCGCAGGCAGACACGCGGCGCCTTCTGGTGCACAAAAAATTCCTTCAGCAGCGCCTATCTCACGTGTCGCTGCAATCAACTCTTCATCCGTGACTGCGACAGCAGCCCCGCCTGACTGTCGCAAAGCATCGAGTATCAGAAAGTCGCCGATGGCTTTCGGAACTCGCAAACCTGAAGCAGTGGTCGCTGCGTTCGGAAACTCATCCGCGAAGCGATTCCCCTGCTCAAACGCCCGCACGATCGGCGCGCAACCCTCCGCCTGCACAGTCACCATGCGCGGGCGTTTACTGCCGATCCAGCCCATCTCCTGCATCTCAGCGAATGCTTTCCACATTCCGATGAGGCCTGTGCCGCCGCCGGTTGGATAGATGATTACGTCCGGCAACTCCCAGTTCATCTGTTCAGCGAGTTCGTATCCCAGCGTCTTTTTTCCTTCGACTCGATACGGTTCTTTCAACGTCGAAACATCAAACCAGCGCGCCGCATCCTTTCGTCTTGCCACCTCCGCGCCACAGTCGGTGATCAAACCGTCCATCAACGTCACTTCCGCGCCCGTCTGCTCGCATTCGACGATGTTCGCGCGCGGCGTATCGCGAGGCATGAAGATGAACGCTTTGAGTCCCGCGCGAGCGGCGTAAGCAGCGAGAGCACCAGCAGCGTTTCCAGCCGATGGAACGGCGAGCTTTTTCGCTCCCAGTTCCTTCGCCATCGATACAGCCGCAGACATCCCACGTGCTTTGAAACTCTGCGTCGGGTTCTGAGATTCGTCTTTGATGTAAAGCTCGTGAACCCCGACTGCTTTGCCTAATTTCTTAGCTCGCAAAAGCGGCGTCCAGCCTTCGCCGAGTGAAACGATGTTGGCATCGCTTTCGACGGGCAACACCTCGCGGTAGCGCCACATGTCAGCGCGTCTGGAGGCCAGCGATTCCTTTGTCAACGTTGTTTTACTGCGGGTTAGATCGTAGCGAACCAGCAAAGGCTTACCGCAGTTGCGGCAGAGGTTGTGCAACCGACGTGCCTCATGTTCGAGGCCACAGAGGCCGCATTCGAGATGAGTGACATTCATAGGGAAACTTCCTTTAATTGGGAGAAACTGGGCTAACAGGGCTTAGTATGCGACAGAACCTGGAATTCGAGGTAACGCGGCGGTATGAGAGGGCGCGACGGGAGGTTTTTGGCAGGAGCAAGAGGTTTGCGCTAGATGCAGCAAACCTCCTGCGCCCGTGCTATCGGAGGTAAATGAAGCTCAGTGCTTGTGTGACTTGCCGTTATCCGAGTTGTTGCCGTCGATCTGGCTGCGGATTTCGCCGCCTGGCCACATTGTGCTGTGGACGTTGACGTAAGTCGCACCGGCACGGATGGCTTTGATCAACTCGTCGATCTCACCGGTATTGATTCCCTGAGTTCTCGCGGCCGCGGTGGCCGGGATGTTCGGACTAACATCAGCCGCAACGATGGTGCCTGAAATAGTTGCGGGAGGCGCTGGACACGGTTGAGTTCCTGCCGGACCGTTGCCGAGGTTGGTGCAGAGAAACACGCTGATACCGCCGTTTACGCCCTTCTGGCCGAAGTGAATATGGGCCTGCTGGACAGCGCCTTCGAGGTCTGAGTAACTGAGTTCCCAGTCGATTCGCGATTCATCGTTGCTGATTCGTGCTTTGAATTCGCCGGTGGCGGTGGTGGAAACTGACGGAACCTCCTCGTATCCGTTCAGAAACTCGCTAATCCTTTTAAAACCCTGAGCGAGAGCGACGGTTGAGGCCGACACCAAGGCAATAACTGCAAGAGACATTCCTAGTCTTCGCATCCCTTTACCTCCCAAGATTAAGTTGTAGCTAAGTGGGGCGCGCATCATATCACACGAGCCCGCGGCAGGGGCAAGGGATTTGGGGGAATGCAGAGACGAGAGAGTTTCGCATTAACTTTTGGTTTGAGGCGCGGAAGAGGAGCACTCACGCGGTTAATAGTTGACGGAATCCCAAGGATCTGTATAATTGGCACAATTTGTACGTTCCGTACCTTCTGTACGTTTCGTACAAGGTTCAAGGAGCACGCAGTATGGCAACTACCCTTTCAACCAGCAAAGCCAGAGTCGACTTTGCTGAAGTGATCAACCAGGTGGCTTATCGTGGCGAGCGCGTTGTGCTTGACCGGCACGGAAAACCGATCGCTGCGATCATCCCTATTGATGACCTTATCTTTTTAGAAGAAATTGAGACTCGCATGGACGTTGATGCGGCCAAACGTGCACTGGCCGAGTCTAACGAGCGCATTCCTTACGAAACGATGAGGCAGGAACTTGGACTTAAGTAATGCCTTACACAATTTACCTCACGAAGGCTGCTGCCAAAGACCTCGCAGCACTCCCTAAAAAAACCCTCCAACACATCGACAACACCATCCGCTCACTAGCAGACAACCCCCGCCCACATGGATCAATAAAGCTACAAGGCAGCGACGACTTATACCGGATTCGCAAAGGCGACTTTCGGATTATCTACAAAATCGAGGATGACGTTCTGATCGTCACTGTCGTCCGCGTTGGAAACCGGCGGGACGTTTACCGAGCCGACACGAAAATTTAGCCACGGATTTACGCGGACTTCGTACGCAGATTTAAATGAAACCGTGAATGAAATCCGTGTCAATCCGCGGCTAAAATTCGCCTTGCTTGCGCTTCCTGGTCGGCGGTTTTGCGTTCTGAACGCAGTTCCTTTACCTTGTTCCTCTCTTTATGCGCATAAATCTTCTGGCTCTCGATCTGGACGGGACTCTGCTCGATTCTCGCGGGAATATCTCCGAACGTAATCGGAGTGCTATCGATAGTGCACGCGAACAGGGTGTACATGTCGCGCTTGTCACCGGGCGACGGTTTCGCGACTCGAGGCCGGTGGCGCTCGAGCTCGGACTCGACGTGCCACTCATCTCGCATAACGGTGCACTGACCAAACATGCCGCGACGCTGCAAACAGTTTCAGTGTTGCCCCTTCCACTCGCTGCCGCCCATGAAGCGTTGCGCATCGGTCGACGGTTCGGCGCGGATGCACTCCTGAGCGACGATCATGAAGGACTCGGCGTGCTCATTTACGATCACCTGCGCGGCGATAACTCTGCGGCGCAGAAGTATGTAAGCTGGGCACGAAGAATTCACGGCGAGGAAGAAGGCGAGAACGCAGTGCAGCAGGTTGCGTCACTCGAAGACTACATGGACCACGAACCGATCCATCTCGCTTTCTCAGGCGGCTGCGCAGAGATGGACCAGCTCGAAGAGATACTCAAAACCGAACTCGGCTCAACCGTAAAAATTCTCGGCACGAAGTATCTCGAACAGGATTTCACGTTGCTCGATATCGTGAATCCGGCAGCGTCGAAGGGCGCAGGCGTGGCCGCAGCAGCCGCGGAACTTGGCGTGAGCCAGGAAGAGATCATGGCCATCGGCGACAACTACAACGATCTCGAGATGTTGCTTTTCGCAGGCACAGGCGTCGTCATGGCAAATGCGCCGCTAACGTTGCGCGAGATTGCAGGTTTGCACCCGACGGCTTCAAACAGAGAGGACGGTGTCGCGCTCGCGATAGAACAGTTCATCCTGAACCGTCCGGAACTAATCAACCATTGAGGAGAGAACATGGCAAATCGAACGGCAGTGATCGAAACAAACAAAGGTACGATTCGGGTCGAGCTTTTGGAGTCGGATGCGCCTAAGACGACGGAGAATTTCATTACCCTCGCCGAGCGCGGTTATTACAACGGCGTCATCTTTCATCGCGTGATCAAGGGCTTCATGATCCAGGGTGGCGATCCGACGGGCACCGGCCGCGGTGGTGAATCTGCGTGGGGCGGCAGGTTCAACGACGAGATCGATCCGAGCTCGCCGGTGTATCAGCGCGGTTACAAGGCAGGCACGATGGCCATGGCGAATGCTGGTCCAAACACGAATGGATCACAGTTTTTCATCATGCACGTCGATTATCCGTTGCCGCCGAGCTACACGATATTTGGGAAAGTGACTGAAGGTCAGGACGTGGTTAATGCGATCGCGACGAGCCAGACGGGCCCGGGGGATAAGCCGATCTCGGAAGTGCGGATGGAGAAGGTAACGATAGAGTAAAACCGGGCCGCGGATTAACGCGGATTGAAAACACGGATCTTTTTCATGTGGGTTAGAGAGGCGCAGCGCCGTGGCCGATCCGCGGCGCTGAGTTTAATCCGCGGATCAGATTCGTGACGTAGGCTTTGGCGTTGCGTACTGCTTCTTCAAGCGTCAGGTCGTGGCCGAGATTTGCGGCGATTGCGGCGGAGAGGGTACAGCCGGAGCCGTGGATCTCGCCGGCATCGATGTAGTCGGTTCTGAATTCGGTGAAGATTCCCTGCTGGTCCAGGAGGACGTCGAGGGCGTCAGGGCTGAATTTTCGGTGACCGCCTTTCACTAACACTGCTCCGGGGCCGAGCAACAGGATCGCTTCGGCCGCACGTTTCATGTCGTCTTCACTGTTGATCGGAAACCCTGAGAGTTTTTCTGCTTCGGGGATGTTTGGCGTAACGATGCGTGCGAGGGGAAAGAGGCGCGTCTTCAGGATCTCGAAAGCCTCTTCGTCGATTAGAACATCGCCGGAAGTTGCAACCACCACCGGATCGACTACCGGCGCCGGGAGTTTCTCTTCCGCAAACAAACGTGCAACTTCGGCGACGATCTCAGCCGTCGGCAACATTCCCGTTTTCGCCGCCGCAACGGTTACGTCCTCGACGATCGGCATGACTTGCGCGCGCAACGTCGCGGCTGTCTGATGCTCCGCGCCGAACACGCCGGTCGTGTTTTGAAAAGTCAGCGACGTGATCGCCGCCGCCGGGAAACCTCCCAGCGCAGCAATCGTCTTGATGTCCGCGACGATCCCCGCGCCACCGGACGGATCGACTCCCGCGATCGTAAGCACTACAGGTCTACTCATTGAATAAACTTATCCCCGCGATACCACTTGCACCAGCACTCAAACACGCTTTCGCATTGTGGAGCGTAATCCCGCCGATCGCAATCACCGGAAACTCACCAAGCTCAGAACAAACCTCGCGCAGCTTTTCCAGCCCCTGCGGCGGCCCAAACGCACGCTTCGACTCAGTCTCAAACACTGGACCAAACACGACAAAATCCGCGCCCTTGATCCGCGCCATCCGCGCCTCCTCAACCGAATGCGTCGAGACGCCGATCAAAAACTCCGGTCCATAAATCCGTCGCACCACATCAGCCGGCAACGACTGCGAAGTCAGGTGCACACCATCTGCACCACCGGCGCGTGCAATGTCCGATCGATCGTTTACGAGCAGACGCGTCTCACTGCCGCGCACGATCTCAACCGCACGCACGACGAGCTCAAAAAGCACACGCGCGTGCAAAGCTTTCTCACGGATCTGAAGGAGTGGGACCTTCGCTGCAACCGCAGCTTCAACCATGCGGAGGATACTACTGAATTGCGGATCGTTAGCGGGCGTCTGGGCGGTCGTCGTTCCGCTCGTTATCGGATAGATTATCGGAAGCTGCGGGAACATCTGTGGCCGTCACGCTCTGAGTCTGCAAAGCCCTGACTGTTCGTTTGAAGTTTATGATCTCCCAGAACGCGATTCCAAGATTCAAAATGCCGATGCCACTCACCGCGCCGCGCACCCAACCCGAAGCGACAACAGTTTGAATACCCTGAATTCCGGTTTTACGCGCAGCGTACAGGAGGAAATAATTGTTGCCCCAGTCGCCGAGTCCCCACATTCCGTGCGGCCACCACGGTAACACCGCGAGCGCGATTCCGATCTCCAGACACAGAATGATGTAAAAAATAACGCTTAACTTCGCTGACAACTTACTGCTCCTGCTTCTGCCTCAACTGGCTCAACTTCTCCGCCACTTCACGATAAGAAACATCAACACCATAAACTTCAGTGTAGAACTCGCGCGCCTGCTTCAGATCGCCAAGCTGTTCGTACGCAGAAGCCAACTCATAACGCAACGCCTGATACTCGTCCTCGCTGTGACCGGGCGCTGAAAGACCCTTCTTAAACCACAACACCGCCGCTTCCGGCATACCTTTCTGAATGAAACAATGGCCCAGCATATTGCAGCACTGCAAAAACCGCGAAGTGCCGTCGCCGGGTTTCACGAGGCTCGCCGAAGTTTGAAATTCCTGGATGGCCTCGTCAATGAGATCCATCTCTTTGTAAGCCGTGCCCATGT
>DASTQB010000041.1:0-14015 GCA_035761985.1 Pyrinomonadaceae bacterium | reverse complement strand
ACTTCTGATCGTTCAGCAGCCCGAAGATCAAGTCGTCGAGTTTGTTTTGTTTGATGAACTCGTCGTAGTAATGAAAAGGAACGGTGAAACCATTCGGCACGACGATGCCCGGCAAACGCGCATTTATCACCTCGCCAAGATTTGCCGACTTGCCGCCAAACGCCAAACTCGATCGCGAACGCTGCTGCGTCAAGCTCAACAAACGCTTCTCAGACAGGTTGAACCGCGGCTTCATAATGTCGAGGCGTTCAGACTGCCGGCGCTGGTACTCGCGCAACTGGTCCATGTCAGCGCGCTTCATCGTGTAGGTCTCACGCAACGTTTCAAACGACATCCACCAGCCGTCGTACTGCTTGAACAGCTCTTTCGCGTTCTTTATGTAAGCGTTGGGAATACCCCAGCCTCTCGCCAGCAGGTTGATGTGCGACAGCGGCGTCGAGGGTTGCGACGTGATGATGCCCGCGACGGGCGGAAGATGGACCGGCACTTCGTCGAGCACGAGGATCTCGTTTGATCCGATCTCAACGTGGTCGTCGAGTTTGTCGATGATGTGAATGCGGCCCAATCCCTTTGCGACATTCAGCGCCTGGTAGCCCATCTCTTTTTGGATCTCACTCAGCAGCAGGCGCTGCACTCCGGCGAGCGATCGCGAGACTTCGTCCTGCCGCAGCGAGTTTGGCTTGAATGCGACGGGTTCGAAAAACGACTTGTTGATTATTTCAAACGTGAGCTGGATCAGGTCAGCCGGGATCATGTCGCCTTCCCAGAATTCGAAGGTAAAGCGCTTGACGGGAGTCTGGTACGCGAGCGTGCCGAGTATGAAGCGACGATTGGCGCTCATGTAGTTGTTCTTAAAAAAATCCGCGCCGCGTTCGAGCGATAGATAAGTGGCGTTGATGAAGTCTTTATGGAAGACGTATCGCTTTTTGTTGACGTAATAGATCTTGTTGCCGTCTTTGCGATCGATCACAAACATGACGTTCGGCAGCGCATAAGGCGTGTTTGCGTCGAGCACCATCGAGAGTTCGTCGAATTCTGCTTGCGAGGTGATCTTTGGGAGAGACTTCGGGCCTGTCTGGGCAAATGCGGACAAAGCCGTAACGCAGATTAACGCGGATAGTAAGAGCGGATTTTTTCGGATCATACTTTTGTAATTGAATGCTGAAGTAATTTTATCAGAGCGTCGATGTGGTGCTGCTCGGTGAGGAAGCTGTTGATGTTTACGCGCAGTGCGCGGCGGCCGTGAAGGACCGTGGTCGTTAGCCATGCTTCGCCGCTGCGTTCGATCACCTGCTGGAGACGCTGTTGGAGACGATCTGCGTCGGGACCGGACATGTGGGGGTCTGGAAGGAAGCGGAAACAACATACTGCGGTTTCGACTTCGCCGAGACGCTCGAAGTCCTGAAGTTCATCCAGCCGCTGAGCCAGGTATTTGGTGAGATCGATTTGGCGTTCGATCGTCTTTGCATAACCTTCACGGCCCATGAACTTCATCGCCATCCAGAGTTTCAGGGAGTTGAAGCGTCTCGTTCCCATCTGGCCGTAACGGAAAAAGTCAAACTCGACGTCTGCGCCGCCGCGATCTTCACTCAAATATTCCGGCGTCATATCAAACGCGTCGCGCAACACGCGTCCACCGCCGCGCACGAGAGTTGCGCCACACGAGAATGGAACAAACATCCACTTGTGCGGATCGAAAGTTATCGAATCTGCGAGCTCGATCCCGTGCAGCTTGTCGCGATGTTGTGGCGAGAAGGCGAGCGTTCCGCCGTAGGCAGCATCGACGTGATACCAGCAGTTGTTCTCGCGGGCGATTGCTGCGAGGGATTCGAGCGGATCGATCACGCCGGTGGAAGTCGTGCCGGCTACGCCGACAATACAACACGGAATGCGACCCGATTCGCGATCGCGCGCGATCGCGTCGCGTAAGGCGTCGAGAAGGATGTGAAAGCGATCGTCGGTCGGGATCTTTCGCAGGGCTTCGCGGCCGAGACCGAGTATGTCGGCGCTCTTGTCGATCGAGTAGTGACACTGCTCTGACGCGTAGATCACGAGATCTCCGGGCGCGGTCCGCACGCCACGATCCTTGATACTCGCGGCAACACTGTCGCGAGCACACTTCAACGCGATCAGGTTCGCCTCGGAGCCGCCACTCGCGAGCGTCCCAAAACTCTTTTGACCATAATTCAGCAGATCACACAGCCAGCGGACCACACGCGCTTCGATCATCGCCGACGTTGGACCATTCCGCCACGCGCCCGCATTCTGGTTGAGCATCGAAGTCAACGCGTCGGCCCAGACCCCGATCGGCAGAGGCGTTGGATTAAACTGTCCGAAGTATCTCGGGCTCGGAACGCCCATCGCATTTGGCGCGATGTCGGTCCGAAAGCGTTCGAGGATGTCTTCGAGCGGGAGTCCTTTCTCCGGCAAGGGCTCGTCAAAAAGCTTTTCCAACTCGCCGGGGCTTGCTTCGGGAGTTACGCGGCGCGTGGCGAGTCCGGCCACGTGCTCGTGAATGATTCGCGCGATTGCCGGCCCGAGGAAATGATGCTGCTCAACAAAATCGTCAATCATGATCTATGCTTCTGAGTGTCTGGTATGAACACGTTCGAACAAGCTTTGATATCAAACATGAGGAGCTTCGAAATCGAGCTGTCTCCGGAAACGGTAACACAGCTTGGGGAGTTCTATAGTTTACTCACTCAATGGAATGAACGGCTACATCTCGTAGCCCCCTGCTCGCCCGAAGAGTTTGCGACGAGGCACGTGCTCGAGTCGCTGATGCTTTTGCCGCACCTGCCTCAGAACGCAAATGTCGCAGACATCGGTTCCGGTGGAGGCTTGCCGATCATTCCGTGCCTCATCGCGCGTCCGGATCTGGAAGCGACATTAATCGAGTCGTCCAAAAAGAAAGCCGTCTTCCTGCGTGAGGCTCTGAACCGGCTCAGACTCCGTGCCGTCGTCGTGGCCCAACCCTTCGAAGACTTCCCGGCGCCGCAGGTGTCGTTCGTGACGTGTCGTGCGTTGGATCAGTTCATACGAAAGCTGCCGGCCTTAATCAACTGGGCGCCACGCGGCAGTACGCTGCTTTTGTTTGGTGGCGAGAGCCTGGGCGAACAGTTGAAGAAAGCAAATGTAAACTTCGAACAGTTCCTCATCCCACGATCTGAGAGACGCTTCCTTTTTATAGCCGCGGATTAACGCGGATTGTTTTAAGGAATTTATCCGTGTATGAAATCCGCGCAAATCCGCGGCTAAGATGGCTCTTCCCGTACGACCTCCGTGGGCTTTTTATCTTCGCGCAAACCCTGAAATGATGGATGACGGATCACGCCTTCGTCCGTCCACTCTGTAAACGCTACTTCACCCACGAGCTTCGGTTCGGTCCAGACGGCGCGGCGCAGACCGGGGTCTTTAGGGATTACTGCGAAGGGGCGTTTCTCCACGACGATGCGGTCCAGCTTCTTTTTCAATTCAACGCGCATTGCGTTTGTATAGCCAGTGCCGGCGCGGCCCGCGTAGATCAGTTTGCCCTTATCGTAAAAGCCGAGAACGAGCGAGCTAAACGGAAGCCCTTTGTCCGACAGAGTGTAACCTGCGATTACAAACTCCTGCCGTTTGAGACACTTGATCTTCAGCCAGTTTCGGCTGCGCGTCGATTCGTACAGCGAAGCCGAGTGCTTCGAAACGATGCCCTCGATTCCGTGTTTGCAAGCTTCTTTCAAAAACTGCGCGCCATGTCCCTCGATGTGGTCGCTGTAACGCAGCACACCTTTGTCGCCGAGAGGCTCCATGAGTTCAGCTAAAACGAGTTTGCGATCTCGCAGTGGAGTACGGGTCAGACTGTAGCCTTCGATGTAGATCAGATCAAAGATATGGAAAAGCAGTCCCGCCCCAAGGTTTTTATGGAGCGACTGCTGGAGTCTTTGAAAGCTCGCGCGGCCGGAGGCGTCGAGCGCGACAACTTCGCCGTCGAGTATCGCGCTCTTCAACGGCAAAGCTTTTACTGCCTTGCCGAGACTCGGAAACTTTCCAGTCCAATCGTTCTGATTTCTCGTCCAGAAGCGAACGTGTTTGCCGTCGATGTGACACAACAGACGGTAACCGTCGAGCTTCAGTTCGTGAAACCACTCATCACCTGCGGGAGGCTTGTCGGTGAGTGTGGCCAGTTCCGGCGGCACAAACTCAGGCATCGCAGTTTTGCGTGCGCCCGGGATGTTTTTAATGTGTTTCAGATCCATGATCAAAGGCGATCCGGTCCACGGCATCGCGATTGCAGATTATACGTGAAAGAGAGAGTTCCGGTTGAGGTTACGTACTGAAAGGGTGCAGGTGTTGGATTCTGATGTTAGCTACCGAAAACAACGTTGCTGCGAGTAACAATGGGCAGAGTTCGGCCCGGCAGGTTCAGACCGTGTATGCGACGAGGGTGATGACCGACATTTATCACCTGGTGGAACCTGGCGGACAGCATACGTTGTGTGGACTGCGTATTAGCCGGCTGTCGTCAGAGCGGCGGGCAAACACGTTGCAACTCGTGACGGAGTTGCAGGGGAATTTAACGATCTGCAAACACTGCGAGCGGATTACAAAGCAGGATCAGGGATTGTTCCGATAAAAAAATAGGTCCTATAGGACTTAAAGTCTTATAGGACCTATTCGAATCAACACAGAAGAGCGACTTAGTCTTCTACGTCCGGAGAGGCAACGACGTCGCCGTCGTTTGCTCCCGCCGGAGTCACACCAACCGGCTCGCGTGCGGGCACCACGATGTCGTGACCGCCAACGATATCCGGAAACTCATCCAGATCGCGCTCGCGTCCCGCATCGATCGTCTCATCACGTTCGATATCGACGTTGCGATAGTATTCCATGCCGGTTCCAGCCGGAATCAATCGACCCATGATGACGTTCTCTTTCAGCCCGCGCAGGTAATCGACGCGCCCGGAGATTGCGGCCTCAGTAAGCACGCGCGTGGTCTCCTGGAACGATGCCGCCGAGATAAACGAGTCGGTCGAAAGCGATGCCTTCGTGATGCCCAGCAACAGCGGCTCGGCCTGTGCGACTTCGCCGTCGTCCTGACGCACCCGCTCGTTCTCGTCCTGGAAGCGGAAACGGTCGACCTGCTCTTCGAGCAGAAACTCCGTGTCGCCCACTTCCTTGATCTTCACCCAGCGCAACATCTGACGAACAATCACTTCGATGTGCTTGTCGTTGATGTTCACACCCTGCAGGCGATAGACCTCCTGAATTTCGTTTACGAGGTATTCCTGCAAACGACTCATTCCCAACACGCGCAAGATGTCGTGCGGGTTGAGTGGTCCATCCATCAGGGCCTCGCCGGCGCGAACGCGATCGCCATCCTGCACGTTGATGTGCGTACCGCGCGGGATGTCGTACTCTCGCTCTTCACCGTCGTCGCCGGTAATGATCAGTTTGCGTTTACCCTTCGAGATTGCGCCGAGCGTAACCGTACCGTCGATTTCAGACATGACCGCAGTTTCCGCAGGCCGCCGTGCTTCAAACAGCTCGACGACGCGCGGCAGACCGCCCGTGATGTCCTTGGTCTTCGTGGTTTCGCGCGGGATCTTCGCGATGATGTCGCCCGGCTCAACTTCTTCACCGTCGCTCACCATCAGGTTTGCGCGCACAGGCATCTGGTAAGTCTTCAGCACCTTGTTGCTGGCGCTGCGAATTTCCAGACGCGGTTGTTTCTTCTCGTCAGGCGAGTCTTTCACGACCATGCGCGACTGACCCGTCACTTCGTCCACTTCTTCGTCGAACGTAACGCCTTCCTTCAAGTCGGCGAACTTAACGTGTCCGGCAACTTCGGTAAGAATCGCGAACGTGAACGGGTCCCACGTTGCCAGGAGCTGGTCCTGCGTAACGCGGGTGCCGTCTTCGACGAGGATGTGTGCGCCGTAAACGATCTGGTAACGCGCTGCTTCACGACCGCGATCGTCGACGATAATCAACGATCCGTTGCGGTTCATCGCGATGCGCTCACCCTTGCGGCTCTTAACGGTCTGCAGGTCGATGTACTTGACCGTGCCGTCCTGCCGCGCTTCGTGTTTCGACGACTCTTCGAGACGCGCAGTACCACCGATGTGGAACGTACGCATCGTCAACTGCGTGCCCGGCTCGCCGATCGACTGCGCGGCGATAACACCGACCGCTTCGCCGATTTCGACCGGACGTCCGGTTGCGAGATTACGTCCGTAGCACTTGATGCAGCAGCCACGACGCGATTCGCACGTCAACACTGAACGAATACGCACGCGCTGCACACCCGAACGCTGAATCTCGGCTGCGAGATCCTCGTCGATTTCCTGGTTAGCAGCCACGATCGTGGAGCTTTCAATCGGGTCGGTGACGTCTTCGAGAGCCGTGCGGCCGACGATGCGGTCGCGCAACGACTCGATCTCCTCGCCACCTTCCACAATCGCGCTGGCGGAAATTCCGCGCAGCGTGCCGCAATCTTCTTCACTGATGATCACGTCCTGGGCCACGTCGACGAGACGTCGCGTCAGGTAACCGGAGTCAGCAGTCTTCAACGCCGTGTCAGCCAGACCTTTGCGAGCGCCGTGTGTCGAGATGAAGTACTGCAACACATTGAGGCCCTCGCGGAAGTTTGCCTGAATCGGAGTCTCGATGATTTCACCCGACGGACGCGCCATCAGACCGCGCATGCCGGCGAGCTGGCGAATCTGCTGTGCACTACCGCGCGCTCCGGAGTCGCTCATGACCAGGATTGGATTGAGCTCACCGCTGGAGCGTTCGCGATCGTCCATCGCCTTGAACATCTCTTTCGCGACCTTGTCAGTCACTTCAGACCAGATCGCGATGACCTTGTTGTAGCGTTCACCGTTCGTGATCACGCCGTCGAGATACTGCTGCTCGACCGCGATAACGTCCTTGTCAGCCTTCTCGACAAGCGGCTTCTTGGCGGAAGGAGTGACGAGGTCGTCAATGCCGATCGAGATACCCGCTTTGGTCGCATACAGGAATCCGAGGGTCTTGAGATCGTCAAGCATCTTGACTGTCATCTCATGGCCCAGGCGGATGTGCGAGTAGTTGACGAGCGACTGCAGTCCTTTCTTCTTCAACGTGCCGTTGATAAAAGGCAGCCCGGCAGGAATCGAGTCGTTGAAGATGACGCGTCCGACGGTCGTATTGATCACGCGGCGCACGTCGTCCTGAACAGTTGCTCGCAGGATGTCCTGCGGATCGTGTTCCTGCACGAGGTCGATCAAGTCGCCCTGAATGCGCAGCTTGATCGGAGTTTGAGTGGTAACTTCAGCCGCATCGAGCGCGAGCAGCACTTCCTCGAGCGAAGCGAACACGCGGCCTTCGCCCTTTGCTCCCGGACGATCGCGAGTCAGGTAATAAATACCGAGCACGATGTCCTGCGAAGGCACGGCGATTGGCTGACCACTCGCGGGGCTCAGAATGTTGTTGCTCGAAAGCATCAACACCGCTGCCTCGATTTGAGCTTCAGGGCTGAGCGGAATGTGCACGGCCATTTGGTCGCCGTCGAAGTCGGCGTTGAACGCCGTACAGACGAGCGGATGGATCTTGATCGCCTTGCCCTCGACGAGCACTGGCTCAAACGCCTGGATACCGAGACGGTGCAGCGTCGGAGCGCGATTCAGAAGCACCGGGTGCTCGCGAATCACCTCTTCGAGAATGTCCCAAACGACAGGCTCCTGCCGTTCGACCATCTCGCGTGCCTGCTTGATCGTCGCGGCGTGTGCCTGCTTCTCAAGCTGGTTGTAGATGAACGGCTTGAACAACTCGAGCGCCATCTTCTTCGGCAGACCGCACTGGTGGAGTTTCAGTTCGGGGCCGACAACAATAACTGATCGCCCGGAGTAGTCAACGCGTTTGCCCAGCAGGTTTTGACGGAAACGTCCCTGCTTGCCCTTCAACGTTCCACTCAACGACTTGAGCGGGCGGTTGTTGACGCCACGCAGAACGCGTCCGCGACGCCCGTTGTCAAACAACGCGTCGACGGCTTCCTGAAGCATGCGCTTCTCGTTGCGGACGATAACTTCGGGCGCACGCAACTCCATCAATTTCTTCAAACGGTTGTTGCGATTGATAACGCGTCGATAGAGATCGTTCAGATCCGAAGTCGC
The DNA here is from genome assembly GCA_035761985.1 of Pyrinomonadaceae bacterium. Taxonomy (GTDB): domain Bacteria; phylum Acidobacteriota; class Blastocatellia; order Pyrinomonadales; family Pyrinomonadaceae; genus PSRF01. Next base: position 5,877 of record DASTQB010000041.1, on the reverse strand, counting down.
AAAACGTCCACCATCGAGAGGCACGAGCGGCCGCAGCTCAGGTGGAATAACGGGAATCACGTCGAGGATCATCCAGTCAGGACGGTTACCCGACTTCAGGAAGCTGGTCGCAACTTTCAAACGCTTCGAATACTTGAGTTTCTTCTGTTGCGAAGTCTCTTCACGCATTCGCTTGCGCAGATCGGTCGCCAGCTCTTCGACGTCGACCATCGCGAGCAGTTCCTTGATCGCCTCGGCGCCCATCTTTGCGACAAACTGCGCCGGGTAATCGCGGACGAGTTCGCGGTAGCGTTCGTCGCTGACGAGCTCACGCTCTTTCAATCCGGGCACGTCGCCCGGATCGATCACGATGTAAGATTCGAAATAAAGCACCTTCTCCAGCTCGCGCAGTGGGATGTCGAGCAAGTGGCCGATGCGGCTCGGCAGTCCTTTAAAGAACCACACGTGCGAACACGGGCTGGCCAGGTCGATATGGCCCAGGCGCTCGCGGCGCACCTTGGCCTGCGTGACTTCGACACCGCACTTGTCGCAGATCACGCCGCGGTGCTTCATGCGCTTGTATTTTCCGCAGAGGCATTCCCAGTCAGCTACCGGACCGAAAATGCGCGCGCAGAAAAGCCCGTCGCGCTCAGGCTTGAAGGTGCGGTAATTGATTGTTTCAGGCTTGGTCACCTCACCATGCGACCATTGCCGGATCTTTTCCGGTGACGCAAGTGAGATACGAATAGCTTCAAAATCTGGAGCCAGTTGCGTCTTTTCTTGTTGGAATCTGAACACTTGATTTCTCCGTTTTTATTACAGCCGCGGATTTACGCGGATAAACGCTGATCTGTGTTAATCCGTGTAATCCGCGACAAATGATTCCTTATGCTTCAACGGCGCTGGTCACTATTGCCTCACCAATACCGTCTTCCGCTCCATCACCCGCGGCCTTCTTGTTAATCAACTCAACGTCGAGACACAGCGACTGAAGTTCACGCACGAGCACGTTGAACGACTCCGGCAGACCTGGATCGAAGTCTGCTTCGCCCTTGACGATCGCTTCGTAGATCTTGGAACGTCCCGCAACGTCGTCGGACTTCGCCGTCAACAATTCCTGGAGAATGTGCGCCGCGCCGTAAGCTTCGAGCGCCCACACCTCCATCTCTCCAAATCGCTGTCCGCCAAACTGCGCCTTACCGCCGAGTGGCTGCTGCGTAATCAAGCTGTATGGTCCAATCGAGCGTGCGTGGATCTTGTCGTCCACGAGGTGCGACAGCTTCAACATGTAGATGTAGCCGACTGTCACTTTCTGCTCGAACGGGTCACCACTGAGACCGTCGTACAGCACAGCCTTGCCCGACTCGCTTACGATCTCAGGCAAGCCGAGCTCGCGAGCACGTTCGCCCGACGCTTGGAGCTTCTTCTTGATCTCGCTTTCCGTTGCACCGTCGAACACAGGCGTTGCGAAGTGCATTCCGAGCACGCGCGCGGCCCAGCCCAGGTGTGTCTCGAGAATCTGGCCCACGTTCATGCGCGAAGGCACGCCGAGCGGGTTCAGAACGATCTCGACCGGAGTGCCGTCCGGCAGGTACGGCATGTCTTCTTCCGGAAGGATGCGCGCGATCACGCCCTTGTTTCCGTGACGACCTGCCATCTTGTCGCCGACAGACAGCTTGCGCTTCATCGCGATGAACACTTTCACCATCTTGATCACGCCCGGTGAAAGCTCGTCGCCCTGGCGAAGTTTCGCGATCTTCTCTTCGTAGATGTCAGAGAGGATCTTGATCTGACGCTCGGTGCGATCTTCGTACTCTTTGATCTCCGCGCCGATGTCGAGCCGCGATGAAGCCAGTTGCACTTTTCTCAGCGCCTTTGGCTCGACCGCACGCAGCATCTCACGCGTGATCGGAACGTTCTTCTCGATCACCACCTCACGATTGACGGTCAGATCCGCAGACAGCTTGCGGCCTTCGAGCAACTCGTAGATTCGTTCGTCACGCTGCTCGCGCAGGATACGAATTTCGTCTTCGAGGTCGCGCCGCAGGCGGTCTTCTTCATCCTGCTCGATCGCGAGTGAACGCTGGTCCTTCTCCTGGCCCTTGCGGGTGAAGACCTGCACGTCGACGACAGTGCCGTCGATTCCCGGCGGGCTGACGAGCGAAGCGTCTTTCACGTCGCCTGCCTTCTCGCCGAAGATCGCTCGCAGGAGTTTCTCTTCCGCCGTCAGTTGGGTTTCACCTTTCGGCGTCACCTTTCCGACGAGGATCGAGCCCGGTTTCACTTGGGCGCCGATGCGAATGATGCCGCTCTCGTCGAGATCGCGAAGCATGTTCTCACCGACGTTTGGAATGTCGCGCGTGATCTCTTCCGGACCGAGCTTCGTGTCGCGCGCTTCGATTTCGAGCTCTTCGATGTGAATCGAGGTGTAGTAGTCCTCTTTCACGAGTCGCTCTGAAACGAGGATCGCGTCTTCGAAGTTGTAACCGCGCCACGGCATGAACGCCACGAGCACGTTTCTGCCCAACGCAAGCTCACCGCGGTCGGTACACGGACCATCGGCGATGACCTGGCCCTTCTGTACGCGCTCGCCGATCTGAACGATCGGACGCTGATTGATACAGGTGTTCTGGTTCGAACGCTTGAACTTGATCAGCGTGTAAATATCAGCCGTCACCTCGCGCGAGATCGTGCCGTCGACGTTGTGATCGGCTTTGACGATGATGCGCTCGGAGTCGACGTAATCGACTACGCCGTCGCGTTTCGCAACCACGACCGCGCCGGAGTCGCGTGCAGTCACCTTTTCCATACCGGTGCCGATGTACGGCGCTTCGGCACGGAGCAGGGGCACTGACTGGCGTTGCATGTTTGATCCCATCAACGCGCGGTTGGCGTCGTCGTTCTCGAGGAACGGAATCAACGAAGCGGCGACAGACACGAGCTGCTTCGGCGAGACGTCGACATACTCGATGTCTTTGCGCATGGCGAGAATGAACTCGCCGGCTTTTCGTGCCGCGTTGCGCTCGTTGACGATGTTGCCATTCTCGTCGAGCTCGATGTTGGCCTGTCCGACAACGTGCTTGTCTTCTTCCCACGCCGTCAGATAGAAAGGCCACGGCTCAAACTCAGCCCTGCGAGCCTCGGCCGCCAGTTTCTTGTTGGCCTTGTCCAGTTCTTCAAGCGGAATGTGCTCGCCGGGCTTGAGCTTCGTGTCGCCACCGTTTATAACGCGCACGTACTCAACCACGCGACCATCGATCACCTTGCGATACGGCGCTTCGATGAAGCCAAACTCATTGATACGCGCGAAGCACGAGAGACTCGAGATGAGTCCGATGTTCGGACCTTCAGGCGTCTCAATCGGGCAGATGCGCCCGTAGTGCGTCGGGTGCACGTCGCGCACTTCGAACCCGGCGCGCTCGCGTGACAGACCGCCTGGTCCAAGTGCCGACAGGCGGCGCTTGTGCGTGATCTCGGAGAGCGGGTTTGTCTGGTCCATGAACTGCGACAACTGGCTCGAGCCGAAGAACTCGCGCACCGCGGCAGTCACCGGTTTCGCGTTGATCAGGTCGCGCGGCATCGTCGTCTGCATTTCCTGATGGATCGACATCTTTTCCTTGATGGCACGTTCCATACGCTCCAGACCGATGCGGAACTGATTTTCAAGCAGTTCGCCGACGGCGCGTACGCGACGGTTGCCGAGGTGATCGATGTCGTCCGCCTGGTATTCAGACGGGTTCTTGCGCATCTTCAGCACGTAGGAAACCACTTCGTAGAAGTCGTTCGCTGACAGAAGCGGATCGTCGATGCGCTCGCGCTCCGGGTTGCCCATCTTGATGTTGAACTTGAGACGGCCAACGCGCGAGAAGTCAAACTTGCGCGGGTCGAAGAACATCGCTTCGAGCAGTCGATACGCAGTTTGCACAGTCGGCGGGTCGCCGGGACGCATCTTGCGATAAATCTCGAGCAACGCATCGACCGGCTTGGTGATGACGTCTTTCTTGAGAGTCAGAGAGAGCACTGGGCCAACGTCGTCACGCTCAGGGAAGAACACGGCGAAGCGCGTGATACCTGCTTCGACGATCTCCTGGAGTTTCGCCGGCGTGATCTCGTTGTTTGCTTCGAGAATGATCTCGCCACTCTCGGTGTTGACGATGTCGGCGAGAGCAAATGCGCCTTCGAGCTGGGCCGAATCGACTTCAACCTCTTTGATACCCGCTTTGCGCAAAGCTTCGAGCGCGGTCATGGCGACTTTCTTGCCGCCACGAACGATCGGCTCGCCGGCCTTGTTTTTGATGTCGTGATCGACCTTCATGCCGACGAGGTTGGTCGGGCCCGATTCGGGCACCTGGACCAGCAGCCGTCCTTCCTGAAGGTGAATCTCGTCGGTGATGTAGATCGCGCGCAACATGTCCTCGTCGGTAAACGACGCGTTCTTCACTACATCTTCCAACTGCGAATCGGTGCGCACTCCCTTGCCGTCGCGTTCGGGCTGGTTGAACCAGAGGCCGAGCGCACGCAGGAAGATCGACGCGAGAAACTTGCGTTTGCCTACACGAACGTAAAGCAGGTTTTTCTGATCGTATTCAAACTCGACCCACGAGCCACGATACGGAATGATCTTCGCGACATAGATCGCGCCGCGTTTGAAGAACACGCCGGGCGAACGATGAAGCTGAGAAACGATTACGCGCTCGGTGCCGTTGATGATGAACGTGCCGTTATCGGTCATCAGCGGGATTTCGCCGAAGAAGACCTCTTCTTCCTTGATGTCGCGGATCGACAGCACTTCCGTGTCCGGATCCTTGTCGAACACAGTGAGCCGGATCTTCACCTTGAGCGGAACGCTGTAGCTCATGCCGCGTTCCTGGCACTCCTGCTGATCGTGTTTGTGTTTGAGACCGACGGGCTCGCCGCAGTTTTCGCAAAGTTGCGGGCGAACAAAGTTGAACGTGCCGCAGCGATGGCAAAGCGTGTCGCCGGCTGCGAGCGGATTCACCTTGATCGTGGCGCCGCAGTTTTTACAGTTCGAGCGCAGGTAATTCAGACCCTCGAGACGTCCGCACTTACACTGCCAGTTGCCGATCTGATACTCGACGAAATCGAGCGTGGCCGTGCCACGGAAGTCGGAGATTGGAAACACCGACTGAAAGACGGCCTGCAAGCCGGTAGGTTCGCGTTCCTCGGGCAGCAGGTCCATCTGAAGAAAACGGTTATACGACTCCCGCTGGATCTCGATCAGGTTAGGTATCCTGACGGCCGTAGCGATCTTGGAAAAGTCCACTCGCTCGGGAGCCTGACTGGTACGTCGTCCTAATCCGGTATTAATTGTTTGAAGCAGATTTGCAGACATGTGAGATTCCTCTATTTATTGCCCATTAGAGACGCCAAAGCGCGGTCAGAGCGTACAATGCCCTGACCGCTTACTTCGCAAAAGCGGCGGATCTTTCCGTCAAATTTTTTGGGAGTAACGCCAGCGCCTCAATACTCCCTTAACTTAGCCACTAAGACATCCAGTGTCAAGCTCAGAGACTTAGCCGCGGATTTACGCAGATAAACGCCAATCTGCGTTAATCCGCGTTCATCTGCGGCTTACTTAACCTCGACCGTAGCTCCAGCGTCCGAAAGCTTCTGCTTGATCGTCTCAGCCTCTTCCTTCGAAACGCCTTCCTTCACTGCTTTGGGGGCTGCTTCTACAAGGTCCTTGGCTTCTTTCAACCCAAGCGCAGTCACTTCGCGCACAACCTTGATCACGTTGATCTTGTTGCCGCCGACTGCCTGCAGGATCACGTCAAACTCGGTCTTCTCTTCCGCGGGGGCAGCAGCCTCGCCACCACCAGCCGCTGCCGCCGGGGCTGCGACGGCCGCGGCCGCTGCTGAAACGCCGAAAGTCTCTTC
>DASTQB010000040.1:0-14618 GCA_035761985.1 Pyrinomonadaceae bacterium | reverse complement strand
TGCCGCGCGCGATTTGATCAATGGGCTGCACCTGAAAGTTGGCGATCGTTTTGGCAAAGACTAAAGAGATCACGCCTGCACGTCGCGCGGCTTTCAACATCCTCGAGCAGGTCGAAAGCGGCGCTTTCTCCTCCATACTCCTCGCCGCGGAAGAACCACGACTGCAACCTTCCGACAGGGCCTTGTGTCACGAACTCGTTCTCGGAGCTCTGCGCTGGCAGTTACGGCTCGACAAACTCGTCGAACATTACTCGAAACGCAGGATCGAGAGTTTGGATCTGCCTGTGCGGGTCGCGTTGCGACTCGGTTTGTACCAGCTTCGTTATTTAACTCGGATCCCCGCATCCGCCGCCGTCGACGAATCCGTGAGTCTGGTGCGTGCGGCGCGTTTGAGTTCGGCGACTGCGTTTGTGAATGCCGTCTTGCGCCGTGCGATACGAGAAGCCGAATACGATCCCGCCGCGGAGATTGCCGATCCACTCGAACGAATCGCCATCAACACGTCGCATCCACGCTGGTTGATCGAGCGTTGGGCGACGTCGTTTGGAATTGAGGCGGCTGAAGCATTCGCCAAAGCAAACAACACAGTGCCGCCGACCTCTTTTCGCGTAGTCAAGAATCGTGCGAACGAATCTGACATTTTGGAGAGACTTAAATCCGCCGGTGCGACACTCGAGAGATCAAACGTAGCTGAAGGTGCATGGCGCGTTTCCGGAGCCACGGCGCTCGTGCGCGAGTTGAGTCTCGCTGGTGAGATCTATCTTCAGGACGAAGCTTCACAACTCGTCCCTCAAGTATTGAATGCCGCACCCGGTGACCGTGTGCTCGATTTGTGCGCAGCGCCCGGCGGAAAGACGACGCTTATCGCCGATCGTGCTGAAGACAACGCGCTCGTCATCGCCTCAGATCGTTATGCCGGAAGACTCGCGACAGTGACCGCAACAACAAAGTTGCACCAGCTCAGATCGATCAAACCACTACTACTCGATGCTGGAGATCCGTTGCCAATCGCGCCGGCAACTTTCGACAAAGTCTTAGTTGACGCACCATGCTCCGGAACCGGCACACTCCGCGGCAATCCCGAGATTCGCTGGCGCCTTTCACCTCGTGACATCACCGCCTTCGCCGAGCAACAAAAACGTTTTCTCATCAACGCAGCCAACGTGTTAAAACCCGGTGGCCGCCTGGTTTATTCCACCTGCTCCGTCGAGCTCGAAGAAAACGAGGAAGTAATCCGCGAATTGATCCGCGTCAATCCGCGGTTTACCTCTTTCGGCACATCACGGACCTGGCCGCACACACACGGCTGCGACGGCTTCTTTATCGCTGATCTACGGCTTGCCGCGACCGATACCCGATGCTAGACTTCGACACTTGGTGAGTTTAGCTACCAGAATCGCGTCCGTCTTCCGAAGTATCGCCATCGTGATCGCGATCGCGGTTGTTTTTCTCTTCGGAGTTGCCACCACTGTCTACCTGTCTTTGCGCAGTCCAGAAACGACAGTTCCCGATGTCGTTGGCAAGAACCGTTTTGAAGCAGAAAAGATTCTCGCGGAAGCAGACTTGAAGTTTCGCGTTCGTGCCACCAGGCCCACTAATCAAGCAGAACGCGACACCGTCATGTTTCAGTTGCCGCGTGCCGGCGAGGTCGTTAAGGCAGGTCAAACTGTGGCCATGGACATCAGCCGCCCTGCGAAGGAAGGTGAAAGTTCCGAAACCGTCACGCCCGACGAACCATCCGAGAGTCGCAGCAATACAAACGCTTCGAACAGTAACGATCGGCCACGGCGTCCGCGGCCCAGGAACACAAACGAGAACGCTAACTCGAACACAAACGCAAACGGCAACAGGAACGCAAACAGCAACACGAATCGACCAGCTAACATCAATCGACCGAATGCCAACGCGGCGGTCAACGCGAACACGACGCCGCGCGCGAATGTGAATCGCGGTAACGTTAACGCCCGGCCGGCGAACGTGAACTCCCGGCCACCCGCGCCTCGTCCGTCGCCGACGCGGCCGTAGCCGCAAAAGGACACTGCCCGCAAAGGAGCACAAAGAGCACATAACAGACATGGAGCTCGAGGCAACGGAACTTAGCCGCGGATTAACGCTAATGAACGCAGATCTGCGTTTATTCGCGTGAATCTGCGGCAAACTGTAGATCAAGCATGCATAACCGGAACATCGACATCGCTCCATCGATCCTTTCTGCTGACTTTTCCTGCCTGGGAGAGCAGATCAAGGCTGTCGAGCGCGGTGGCGCCGGAGTGCTGCACGTCGATGTAATGGACGGTCACTTCGTACCGAATATCACCGTGGGATTGCCGGTGGTGAAGTCGTTGTCAGGCTTTACTCGGCTGCCGATCGACGCGCATCTGATGATTACGGATCCGGGCACTTACGCGGCCCAGTTTGTCAAAGCCGGCGCGCAGATGGTTTCGGTTCACGTCGAAGCAGATCCGCATTTGCACCGGACGTTGATGTCGATAAAAGCCGCGGGTGCACAGGCCGGTGTGGTGTTGAACCCTTCGACGCCGGTGGTTTCGGTCGAAGAGGCTTTGGAGTTTGCAGACTATGTTCTGGTAATGTCTGTCAATCCGGGTTTTGGCGGGCAGAAGTTCATTCCCCAGTCGATAGACAAGGTAAAGCGGCTCCACCGGATGATCGAGGAGCGGCAGTTAAATGTGCGGATCGAGATTGACGGCGGCATCGATCGACACAATATCGAGTCGGTGGTGGCGGCCGGCGCCGAGATTATTGTCGCCGGATCTGCTATTTTCGGCACGTCTGACGCGGAAGCGGCCGTGAGGGAGCTCCGCGAAGCGACCGTACAATGGGTCTAAAATCAGGGACGCCAGCGAACCGGATGCGTCAAAAATGAATCCGATAGCGGTACGTCTCTCAACTCGCTCAATAGACAAAGTTTTTGGAGGTTGATGTTATGAAGTCTCGCTTTCTTATCCTGGCGGCTTTCTGTGCCCTGGTTTTTGGGCTGCCAAAGACGGGTTTTGCACAGCAACAGCGGCCCGGCGGCCAGACAGAACTGTCAACCGTCCAGCGACTCGACGTTATGAACTCCAAGCTCGACCTGATGCGCCGCTCACTCAACGCCGCCGTCAATGCGATCGAGGATAAGAACAGCAAAGACAAGGACAAAAAGCCCAATGCCGATGATCCCGTGGTGCGTTTGAAGGGACTCGAAAAGGAGGTCTCGTCGCTGAACTCGGAAGTCGCCGACATCCGTAACAAGAACGACAAGGCGGAAAAATTCGACTCCGGCGCCCTGGATCGTCTCGAGGCTTCAGTCGCCGAGTTGAACACGCGAGTTGAATCCACACTGCAGCAAACTGCCGGTCTCCGGAATGCGAATGCATCCGCCAGCGGCGACAAGAAGAAAAAGAAAAAAGGAAAATTGTTCGGTTTATTCGGCGGTGGTGAAGACAAGTACGCGGATCTAACCGGCGCCGCAGTCGCAGGCCGCGACCGTGTGCTTTTCGAAGAGGCAGCGAAGGAAGTACGTAAAGGCCATCACGACACGGGCCGGCTCCTTTTCGCAACGATCATCAACACTTATCCCGATTCGCCGTTTCTCGCCCTTGCGAAGCTCGCCATTGCCGACTCGTTTTATCTCGAAGGCACGACGAGCGCGCTGATCCAGGCCGCGCAGGCTTACCAGGACTGGCTGACGTTCTTCCCGACAGATCCGCTCGCGGATGACGCGAGTTTGAAAGTTGCGGAAGCAGAGATGAGACAGATGGGCTTGTCTGATCGCGACATCTCACACGCCCGCAAAGCCGAACAGAGGCTCAAAGTGCTCCTGCAGCAGTATCCAAAGAGCGGACTGCGTCCGACGGTCGAAGCACGGCTGAATGAAGTTCAGGAAAACCTCGCGATGCACAATTTGCTGATCGCGCGTTTTTACTACGATGTGAAGTACGAAACAGGGAAGGGCGGTTTGAAGGGCTCCCAGTCGCGTTTGAAGGAGATCGTCGATAAGTACCCGTGCTTCTCGTATAACGACGAGGTTTTCTACCGTCTCGCCGTGACCTACCAGGCGGAAGAAGAACCGGATGAAGCCGCTCGCTATTACCAGAAACTCGTGCAGGAGTTTCCTGAGAGCGAATACCTCGAGAAGGCCAAGGAACAGTTGAACATCATAGGCGCGCCGGTCCCCGAAAAGAGTGCTCCGAACACATGTTCCAAGCGCCAGCCGCAAAGCTTTATGGGCAACCTGATGCAACAGGTTTCCGGACGGGCCAACGTCACGATCAACAAGAACGGCATCCTGATCAGCAAGGACGGCAAGGAAGGCGCTGACTTGATTGACGAGGCACTCCGTTACAACGGATCGCTCCCGGCGTCGACCATTCCCGAAGCTCCGACGCAGCGTTCGACGCCGTCCAGGCCGGCTCCAGCACCGGCGACAAACGGCGCGCCGTCAGCAGCCGTCAAGCCGTAATTGAATGTAGGGGTGGCCCGCCGTGGCCACCCTTAATCGCCCAAATGGAGTTCCAGTGGCCACTTCACCCGACGTCCAGGCGGAACTGACACGCAGGCATAAACAGGCTTCCACCACGGTTATCAGCCTTCTGGTGGCGACGATTCTCCTCTCGATCATCGCCTTTCTGGGTCGTCCCTACTACACACCGCGCCCGAATACAGTGCTCGATATGGCTGTGCGGCTCGTGATTCTGTTTCTGGGGCTGGGCTCGATTGCCTGGCGGCGGAACAAGTTTCACCCGATGAGGCTTCAGGACATCGTGGGGCTTCAGGGACCGTCGGGTTTGCTGAAAACGTTAGAAAAAACGACGCTTCAGCTGGCTTTACTCGGGATCGGGATCACGATCATCGGGTTTATCACGACGCTCGTCACCGGAAACGACCTGTACACCTACTGGGCCAGCGCCATCGCGCTCGTCGTCCTGGTCTACTGCTACCCGACAAAATCCTCCTGGTCCCGGGCACTACAGCGCTTCACACAAGATTCTCAAAAATCACCAGATTTACAGGATCAACAAGCCAGCTGATTTCCGGGCGTCCGCCGTGGCCGCCGTCCAGGACTGCACAAGAGTGTTGATCTATGTTTGTCAGGTTTGGTAGTCTGAAGGCGGTATGTTGTCCGCCCTCATTCTCGCCATCGTCTTCTTCGTCGTTCCCGGCTCCACGCTCGTCCAGCCGAACGACATCGAAAAACGCGCCTTTGACGAGACCAACGCCGCCCGCGTCAAGGCCGGTCTCCCGGCTTTAACCTGGGACTCCGACGTCTGCCTCATGGCCCGCACTCACTCCGAAAGCATGTCGCGCCTCAACTTCTTCTCCCACGTCACACCCGACGGCCAGCGCCTGCGCGATCGCGCGCGCGCCGCCGGCATCGTGCGCTATTCGGTCCTCGGCGAGAACATCGCGTACAATCAGGGCTACGACGATCCGGGCGCCTTCGCGGTCGAGCGATGGATGGCTTCTCCCAAACACCGGGACAACATCCTCTCGAAAGAATTTCGCGCCATGGCGATCGGCAGTTACATCGCTCCTGACGGCTCAGTTTACCTGACGCAAACTTTCATTACGCGTTGACCACGACGACTCTCAAGCTTCCTTCCTTCGCCAAAATCAACTGGTTTCTTCGCGTGCTCGGCAAACGACCCGACGGTTATCACGACGTTGTGACCGTGCTCCAGACGATTTCACTCTGCGACGAGCTCACGTTCAACTCAGACGGGAACGAAGGTCCGCTAACTCTCACGTGTGATGATCCAACAATTCCCACAGACAAAGACAACCTGATCATTCAAGCCGCGACCGCGTTGTGGGATTGTTACCAGGTCGCGTATGGAGCAGAGATCGTGCTGCACAAAAGAATCCCGACAAAGGCCGGTCTCGGTGGCGCATCGTCAAACTGCGCTGTTGCCTTGCTCGGCCTGAATGCCGTTTGGGGACGCAATTTTACGATTGACGAATTGATAGACCCGAGTTTTCTCGGCGCGGACGTTCCATTCTTTCTAAAAGGCGGCACCTGTCTCGCGACGGGCACAGGCACAACGCTCAGAGAGCTTCCCGACGGTCCGAAACAACACCTGATCGTCATCACTCCGAACGCTAGCGTTTCAACTGCAACTGCTTACGCGTCACTAAATGCTCGTTCCTTGACAACTTCGGAATCGGCCTCTATTCTTTCAAGTTCCTTAGCGGAGCTTGATTCCGCCGGCAGTGGTCAATGGCCTCTGCGCAATGATTTTGAAAGTGTGATCTTTGAGATAGAACCTGAGATCGAGCGCGTTAAAATGGCGTTGCTTGAAGCAGGTGCGCGGGGCGCTTTGTTGGCTGGAAGTGGTTCGAGCGTGTTTGGTGTCTTTGATGATGACACGTCGAGGGATCGTGCTCTCGACAATCTGAAATGTGAAGCAGGATGGAAAGTTTTTTCCTGTCACACACTCTCACGCGCCGAGTATTTCAGGGCAATGAATTCATCTGGGTTCCCGCTTTTTACGCTCTCTTAAAAACTGAAAACAGATTCTGGGGCGTAGCCAAGTGGTAAGGCACCGGTCTTTGGAACCGGCATTCGTTGGTTCGAATCCACCCGCCCCAGCCAAGTTTTTTGTATTGCCAATTTCCGATTGCCGATTGCCGATTTGAGCGTGACTCACCATTGGGCATTCGACAATTGGCAATCGGCAATCGGCACTGACATCATGAGCACAACCGGCGGCATCAAGATCTTTTCCGGAAATGCTAATCCCAAGTTGGCCGAAGAGATTTGTCGCCAACTAAGTTGTGACATGGGTAAGGCCTATCCGGAACGTTTTTCTGACGGCGAGTTCAACTTTCAGATTGACGAAAACGTTCGCGGTGGCGACGTATTCCTCGTGCAGCCGACGTGCCCGCCGACTGACGCGCACCTGATGGAACTGCTCGTGATGCTCGACGCGTTTCGTCGCTCGTCAGCCGAGCGCATCACGGCCGTGATTCCGTATTACGGTTACGGCAGGTCAGACAAGAAGGACCGCCCGCGCGTTCCGATCTCTGCGAAGCTCGTCGCCAACCTGATCACTGTTGCAGGCGCCGATCGACTTCTGGCAATGGACCTGCACGCAGCGCAGATTCAGGGGTTCTTTGATATTCCGGTGGACCACCTTTACGCAGCGCCGGTCTTTATCGGTTACTACCAGGAGCATCCTTTACCGAATTTGACAGTGGTTGCTCCCGACACCGGCGGCGCCGAACGTGCGCGTGCTTACGCAAAGCGACTCGACGCAGAACTCGCGCTGTGCGACAAGCGTCGTGAAAAGGCAAACGTGGCCGAAGTGATGAACGTCGTCGGCGATGTTCGAGGTCGCAACTGTTTGATTGTCGATGACATGTGCGACACTGGTGGTTCGTTGACGAAAGTTGCACGCGCTTTGAAGGATGCGGGCGCGGAACGAATTCATGCATGCTTTACGCATCCGGTATTTTCAGGCAAAGCAGTCGATCTGCTGCGTGACTCGGACATCGAGAAGGTAATCGTTACTAACACTATTCCGTTGAGCGATTACGCATGTGAGCTTGATAAGATAAAAGTACTAAGTATCGCGCCGCTTCTGGCGAAAGCGATCAAGTCGATCCACGAGGAAACTTCGGTTTCTTCGCTCTTCGTATGAAGGGCAAACACTGATGGCTTAAACGAAGACCATCAGCGACCCTGGGCCTCGGCCCGGGTCGCTGAAAGTTTGTAAGGAGAAATCATGGCGGACAAAAAAGATTTCAGGGTCCAGGCAAAACCGCGCGAAGGCCGCGGCAAGAACGATGCGCGCCGTGCGCGCCGCGCGGGCATGGTCCCGATCACGGTTTACGGCGGTGGAGCAGAAACTGTTTCCGCCGTCGCTGCCCTCAGTGACCTCGCTGCGATCCTTCGCTCTGAAGCAGGTCGAAACACGATCTTCACGATCGATGTCGAAGGTGTCGGCGAGAGTGAAGTCATGTTTCACGATCGACAGATCGATCCCGTGAAAGGCCGATTGATCCATGCGGATCTCACCCGGCTCGTTAAAGGACAGAAGATCGAAGTTACGGTGCCGCTCCATCTCACCGGCGAGCCGATCGGCGTTAAAGAGAAAGCGGGCGTGCTGGAACAGATCATTCGCCAGATCGAGATTCGCTGCGAGCCGCGCGACATTCCCGATTCGCTCGACATCGACGTTTCACATCTCGACGTGCACGACACGTTGCACGTTTCGGATATCAAGTTCGGCGACGGGGTCGAGATTTTGACTGACGGCGAGCTCGTGATCGCAACCGTCGGCATCGTGAAGGAAGAGGCTGAGGCGGCGCCTGCTGCTGAGGGCGAAGAGCCTGCCGAACCCGAAGTGATCGGCAAGGGCAAGAAGGACGAGGACGCCGAAGAATAGTAGACAGGACTCTGTCTCATGCTGATCGTTGGCCTCGGAAATCCTGGAAAAGAATACGAGTGGTCCAGGCATAATCTGGGGTTTATGTTGATTGACAAGTTGGCCCAGGATGCGGGCGTTGTGGTTGGTCGACGCGAGTGCAGTTCGCTCGTGGGACGTGGAACGATTGAAGGCGCGGTTACGAAACTCGTGAAACCGCAGACCTTCATGAACTTGAGCGGCCATGCTGTTTCATGCCTGGTCGCCAAAATTGAAAGCGAGTCGCCGGTAAAACAGCTCGTCGTTATTTCAGACGATCTCGCTCTACCGCTCGGCAAGATTCGCATACGCGAACGCGGTACGGCAGGAGGTCACAACGGGCTCAAGTCGATCATCGCATCGCTCGGAACAACTGAATTCGTGCGACTGCGGATCGGCATTCAACCCGATCATCCGATCTCCGATCCGAAACGCTTTGTGCTCGACTCGTTTGCGCGATCCGAGCGCGAGTTAGTGATCGAAACGATTGAAAAAAGCGCAGACGCCGTCAGAACGATCATCAGGGAAGGCGCATTGAAAGCGATGGCAGAGTTTAATTAATTGCCAACAACTGGAGGTTGATTTTGGATACAAAGAGACAGTACGAGGTGGTCTTCATCGTAGACCCGACAGCCGATGACGACGTGTCGAGACTCACAGAGAATTTCTCGCAGATCGTCACGGATCAGGGTGGTGTAGTCACCAAGGCCGAGACGATGGGCAAACGCCAGCTTGCCTACGAAATTCTCCACCACAAAGACGGCACCTTCGTGCTACTGGAGATCGAAGGATCGGGTCGCGAGATCGCCGAGCTCGAGCGTCGCATGCGTGTTAACGATCGCGTGCTGCGTTACATCACGGTGCGTGTGGACGAAGATCGACGCCGCGCTGACAAGTTGAAAGATCGCCGCGCTCGCAAGGCCGCGAAGCGTCCCGAAAGGGGATCGCAACCGCGCCGCGGCGCCACGATGGACTTTGCCGAGGCGACCGGCGAATAAAGTTTGAAGAGGATAATTATGGCAACCAACTATGAAGAGCGTTCGCGTGGTGGCTACGATGGTGACGATGATGGCGATCGACGCCCGATGGGCGGCGGCCGTGGCGGTGGTCGTCGCATGCACCGCCGGCGCGTTTGTCGTTTCTGTATCGACAAAGTGGATCTGATCGACTTCAAAGACGTCAGGCTGTTGCAAAACTACCTTCCCGAGCGCGGCAAGATCCTGCCGAGACGAATTTCCGGCAACTGTGCAACGCACCAGCGCATGCTGGCGGAAGCAATCAAGCGTGCCCGCAACATCGCTCTGCTGCCGTACACGACCGACTAACAGGATTACAAGCGGGACAGGAGAAATAAGATGGCACATACGAAAGTACTTTTGCGTGAAGACGTAGACGACCTCGGCGCGCGCGGTGAGATCGTCAGAGTCAGAGCGGGCTATGCTCGCAACTACCTGCTGCCTCGCAACCTCGCAGTTGAAGCGACGGCCGGCAACGTCAAAGGCATTGAATCTGAGCGCGCGGCCCTCTTGAAGAAGGAAGCGAAAGAGCGCGCCACGGCGGAAGCACAGTCGCAGCAGATGAGTTCGCTCGAGCTCGATTTCAAGCGAAAAGCCGGCGAGCAAGGTGCGTTGTACGGCTCGGTGACGTCGATGGACGTCGCGGAAGCATTGAAAGAACGCGGTTACGAGATCGATCGTCATCGTATTCACCTGCGCGAACCGTTGAAGCGTCTTGGTGAATACACCGTTCCGGTCAGACTGCATCGCGAGGTCACGATCGACTTGAAAGTTCGCGTCGTTCCTGAGGGGGAAGTGATCGTCGGTCACCTGACGCCTGAGCAAGCGGCCGCGCTTACGAAAGAAATTCAACCCAACGAAGAATCTGCTGCCGAATAAATCAGCCACGGATCTTCACAGATTGACGCGATTAGATTAGTGTTGATTTGTGAAAATTCGTGGCCGATAGTTCCCCTATGGCGGCTCCAGACCCAATCCGCGATCAACCATTCGAACGTGCGCTGCCAAACAGCGCCGAAGCCGAACGCGCCATCCTCGGCGCAATTCTTCTCGATAACGGTTTAATCAGCCAGGCTATCGAACAACTTCGCGCCGAAGATTTTTACGTTCCTTCGCACCGCCGCGTGTTCGTTGCGATGGTCATGCTGTTTGAGCGTGGCGCTGAGATCAATCCGATTCTGATCGGCGAAGAGCTGAAGAAAGAAAACGCGCTCGAATCAGTCGGCGGGATCAGTTTCATCACCAACCTGACTTACGGCCTGCCTCACTCGACCAACATCGCTCACTACGCGAAAGTTGTGCGCGGCAAGTCGATGCTGCGACAGCTCGTCAAGACTTCAAACAAGATCACGCAGGAAGCACTCGCCGAAGAAGACGAACCTGAGCTTATTCTCGATCACGCGGAGCACGCGATCTTTCAACTCGCCGACGAACGTGTTCGGCAGGGGTTCATGCACGTCAAACCGATCGCGGAGCAACTGCTCGAGAAGGTGCAGGAGATGGAAGGCCGCGCGGCTGTGTTGACTGGTCTCACCACCGGCTTCGCGGATCTCGACAAGATGACTTCCGGGCTTCAGAACGCGGACCTGATCATTCTCGCGGCGCGGCCGTCAATGGGTAAGACGAGTTTTGCGTTGATGCTTGCGGAGAATGCTGCGATTCATGCGGGCGCGGTTGTTGGAGTGTTTTCGCTGGAAATGTCGAAGGAGTCGCTCGTGATGCGCATGCTCTGTTCCCAGGGCAACATCGATGCGCAGCGGTTTCGCAACGGGTTTCTTACGCGGCTCGAGTGGGCGCAGATCGCGAAGTCGCTGGGCATACTCGCTGACACGAAGATCTACCTCGACGACACTCCGGGACTGAGCGTGCTGGAGATGCGTGCGAAGGCGCGGCGCCTCGCCGCGGAGCAGAAGAAGCTCGACCTCATCATTGTCGACTACCTGCAGTTGATGTCGGGATCGGCGAAGCGCACCGAATCGCGGCAGCAGGAAGTGTCGCAGATTTCGCGCGAGTTGAAAGGACTGGCGAAGGAGTTGAACGTGCCGCTCGTGGCCTTGTCGCAGCTTTCGCGCGCGCCGGAGTCGCGGTCGGATCACCGGCCACAGCTTGCAGATTTGCGCGAGTCGGGAGCGTTGGAACAGGATGCGGATGTGGTTGCGTTTATCTTTCGTGAGGAGCAGTACAAGACTGCTGAAGAGCGTGAGGCGATGCCGGAGGATCGGAAGAACATCGCGGAGCTGATCATTGCGAAGCAGCGCAATGGGCCGACGGGAACGGTTGATCTGCGCTTCACCCCGTCGAGCATGCGCTTTGATAATCTCTACAGGGAATAGGACCTATAAGACCTATAAGACCTATAAGACCTATAGGACCTATAAGACCTATAGGACCTATAACGTATAGGTCGTATTAGACCTATAGGTCCTATAGGTCCTATTACTGTCTTGGCGGTTCGAAGATCGCCGCGTTGATCTCTACGTTGTGTTTGATCTCCGTGGTTGTGAACGTCATCGTTAGCTTCGCCATTCGCTGGCTGAGACTGAACGGATATTTAATCCCATCAACCTCGCGCCAGTCGTCCAGGTAAACCTCAACCGGCTCAGCCACAGTTCCCGTCATGCGAACAGTGTTAAGACGCACCGGAATGTACGTCTGCGCGTCGAGATAAAGCCGGTCCACTGGTCCAGACGCCGGTTGCAGCTCAAGAACATAAACATCACGAAAGCCAATCTTGCTCATACCTGCAAGCGTCACTTTCGCGTAGTTGTTTTTTACTCGAAGCTGATTGTAAAAGTCTGCGTCGCGCTGCAGCCGCGCCAGTTCGACACCTTTCAACACACTCACACCTTTCACACTGCTGCTCCAACCAGTGCGCCCGTTGTAGC
This sequence comes from Pyrinomonadaceae bacterium, assembly GCA_035761985.1. GTDB lineage: Bacteria > Acidobacteriota > Blastocatellia > Pyrinomonadales > Pyrinomonadaceae > PSRF01. The sequence goes on along the minus strand of DASTQB010000040.1, from coordinate 2,312 downwards.
CGACTTTAATCGTTCCGAACGGATGCGCCTGAATCATCGTCAACGCTTTGTTCGGCGCCTGCGCCGTCGTCTCGAAACTTCCACCACGACTCACACCCGCAACGTCCACCGTCCCTTTTGTTACACGACTCGTCACCGCATTGATCGCCTTCGCGCCGCCGATCGCTTCAACGTACTTGTTCAAAACCTCATCGACTGTCGGAAGCGAAGCAGACTTCTCGATCGTCTGTCCGTCTCTGATTGCTCCTCCGCCCATCTCGCCGCCAATCAGCCGTGAAGTGCTGGGTTGTGCGGGCTCGGCGATAGCCGCGCTGCTGATCGTTCGCGCCGGTGGTGGTCCATCTCGAGGGCCGCCTTTCTCCAGCGACTCGAGAAAGTACTGTGCTTCCGCTCTCACTCCCTGATCGGAGTCGCGGGTCAAAGGTTCGAGAATGACACGCGCCGCTGCCGGATCTGAACGGCTGATCTGGATCTGCGCTTCCAGCAACGCGTAACCGGATCTCGACGGGACCAGTTGTCTCGCTTTTTGGGCCACCTCGAGGGCTTCGTCAAGCCGCTCGTTTCGCACGAGGTACATCAGGCCGAGCAGGTAATAAGCTGGCGAATAGTCAGGAGCGAGCTTGATAGCGCGCAACAGGTGCTCGCGCATCACCGCGGCAGACTCGTCCGGGAAATTTCGGATACGCCCGTCGGCCTCGACACTGTCGCGACTCACCACATACGCGTACAGGTAGTGCGTCATGTAGTTCTGCGCCGACGCGGTCGCCTTCTCAAGATACTTCTTTGCTTCAGCGAAGCGTCGCTGAGTTGCGTACATCAGACCCAGCGATGCATGCGCAGGAAGAAAACCGGGTTCTAGTGCGACTGCCTGTTTGAAATACCGTTCCGCGTCACTCGCGCGACCGATGTGATACAGCAGATCGCCGAGGTAGTAATTTGCTTCACCTTCGGAAAGCGACGTGCGCTGCATGGCCGTGTAAGCGGCGTACGCTTCCGGGTCCATACCGGTGACGCGTTGCGCTGAGAATGCTCCGCTGCGAACGTAGTCGCGAAACCCCTGCTCGAGCGCGGACAATGTCATGCCGAATGAATCTTCGATCGCCTTTGCCGCATCGTCTCCGCGACTTACCAGTTGCAGAAATCGTTTGAACTGATCCTGCCGGCCGCGATCGCCGAGCATGAGGTAGTGGACGAGCGCCCACGATTGACCGTAGAAGATTCCGGCTTTGTCGTCTTCGTTGTAGTGATCGGAGCTGGTGCCGATCTCGAAGAGTGTTTTTAACGGCAACAGTTCCTGCTCGCGCAGGAGGCGAAGGTAGCCAAGTGGAACGCCGATGAGTGCTTCGCCGTTTGAAAACTGGAGCGAGCCGTAGAGTTCGGCGAGTCCTTCATCCAGCCACAAAGGCGCACGTGGAACGTTGTCTTTGACGTGCAGGTGAACGTACTCGTGAAACGCAGTGCGGAAAGGATCGCGCAGGCGCGGATCGAGGGAGATGGCAATGTAGTTTACGTCGTCTCCGGCCTGGAAGTAGCCGGTAACGTTTGCCGGCCTGCCCTGGTAGAGTGGCTTGAACGGGAGAAACGAAGCGTCGTCGCGAAAGAGAATCACTGTCGTGGGCACAGACGATTCGAGCACGTTGCGCGAGACGAGCCGGCCGAACGCGCTGTGAAAAAACTCGAGCCAGGCGGCGACCTGGCGGAGTTTTTCCGGGTCAGCGTTGCCAATGACGAAGAGGTTGTTGGTGCGGACACTGCGCCACGTGTCTCGCGCCTGGGAGTAAGACATCGCCCGTGTCGCGCTGCTCGGAAAAGCACACAAAACGGCGAGCAAAAGCGTGATGACAGTTTTCATAAATCCTTCTTGCTGGGAAAACAGGGTGGGTTAGTGAAGACGGGCGGCTTAGCCGCTGTTGTGGTCTTCTTTCAAGTGGCGATCGAACTTGACGCCGATATTGCGAACCGTGGCGTTGGTATCCCGGAGCGTCGCGTTGGTATCTGCGAGCCTTGCATTAGTATCCCGCAGCGTCGCGTTGGTATCTGCGAGGGTATCTGCGAGCCTTGCATTAGTATCCCGCAGCGTTGCGTTGGTATCTGCGAGCTTTGCATTAGTATCGCCAAGCATTTCTTCGGTTTCGATCTGCGCCTTGACCAGGGCAGCGATCTTGGCGTCAGTGTTCCTGGAATTCTCATAAAGAATTCTAACGCCCTCGGTAGTTAGACTGGTAAGTTCAGCCAGGTCTTCTCTGGTTTGAATGGTCAATTGCTTGACTTCTTCAAAACCGTCAAACATGTGCTTAACTTTTTCGTCAGTA
>DASTQB010000039.1:0-27273 GCA_035761985.1 Pyrinomonadaceae bacterium | reverse complement strand
TGCCGGATCACCTTCATCTGTTGGCCGGTGTTCGAGACGCTGAAAAGAAATTACCGAATCTGATTGGCTGCTTTAAGAGTTACACAACACAGCAGTATTGGAAACGCGCTCGTGAGATTGTCCATTACGGCCGGGTGTTGTTGCCTTCCACATGCGTGTCCAGAGCGACTCTCAAAGAGTCGAGTCCGCTGTTATCGGCCTTAATGGATTGGCGTGCAACATTGAGACCCGAAGTCGTGGAATTGAACAACTGGCCAAAAGTAACGCCCGAGCACTTTCGCCAGAAACATCTGTGGCAAACCGGGTTTTTCGATCATGTCATTCGCAACGATGTTGACCTTCAGGAGAATGTGAACTACATCGCAATGAATCCGGTGCGTAGAGGTTACGTCACGCACCCGCAGTTTTACCCGTATACGGGGATGTTATTGTAGGCGTGGCCCTCCGTGGCCACCCCAGCGTGGAACCCCAACAGTGGGGTGGCCACGGAGGGCCACCCACAATTGTTCCTCGCGACTTCTGATAACATGTCGATCTTGCCAGTTGCCGTTCGACTTACTATTAAAGGAGTCGAATTTTGCTATCAGCTACCACAAAGGACACGAAAAGATGAGCAATGTACGAGTACTCGTAGGCACCCGTAAGGGAGCATTCATTCTGACTTCGGATGGAAAGCGGGAAAAATGGGACGTTAGTGGTCCTCATTTTGCCGGCTGGGAGATCTATCACCTGAAAGGTTCGTCCGTCGATCCCAACCGCATCTACGCGTCGCAAACAAGCGGCTGGTTCGGACAGATCATTCAACGCTCGGACGACGGTGGCAACACCTGGTTTCAACCCGGCACGCCCGCAGGCGAACCGACTACCGATGCTGACGGTATGCCGAAGGGCGAAAGCAACAAGTTTGTGTACGACACGACTGAAGAAACCGGTAAGCCGCTCACGACGCACCAGTTCTACGACGGCACTCCACATCCGTGGGAGTTCAAACGCGTGTGGCATCTTGAACCTTCGCTCGACGATCCTGACACGGTCTATGCAGGTGTTGAAGATGCCGCGTTATTTCGCTCGACCGACGGCGGTGTGACCTGGCATGAACTTCCTGGTCTACGCGGTCACGGCACCGGATCGAAGTGGCAGCCAGGCGCGGGCGGCATGTGTCTGCACACGGTCATTCTCGATCCTGCCAACAAGAACAGGATCGTCGTGGCCATCTCCGCTGCGGGTGCGTTTCGCAGTGATGACGGCGGCACAACATGGAAACCGATCAATCAGGGTTTGCACTCGCAATACATTCCCGATCCGACTGCTGAGGTGGGCCACTGCGTTCATCACATCGCGATGCATCCTTCAAATTCGAATGTGCTGTTCATGCAGAAACACTGGGACGTGATGCGCAGCGACAACGCCGGTGACTCGTGGCACGAGATCAGCGGAAACCTGCCGACTGATTTCGGTTTTGTCATCGACGTTCACGCACACGAGCCTGAGACGATCTACGTCGTGCCTATCAAGAGCGACAGCGAACACTTTCCACCGGACGGCAAGCTGCGTGTCTATCGGAGTCGAACCGGTGGCAACGAGTGGGAAGCGCTCACGAACGGTTTGCCGCAAAGCGACTGTTACGTCAACGTGCTGCGCGATGCGATGGCGGTCGATTCACTTGATTCGTGTGGCGTTTACTTCGGCACCACCGGCGGCCAGGTGTACGCATCGGCTGATGCCGGCGACACGTGGGCTCCGATTGTTCGCGATCTTCCGCCGGTGCTTTCAGTGGAGGTCCAAACACTCAAATGATCGTCGTTGTACTGCCGGCACATTTGCGCTCGCTGGCGGGTGTCAGTGGAGATGTTCAACTCGAGGTTGATGGTCCAGTGACACGGCGCTCGATCCTTGATGCACTGGAAACGCGTTACCCGATGTTGCGCGGCACCATTCGCGATCACGTGGCAGGCGAGCGCCGGCCGTTGCTCAGGTTCTTCGCCTGCGGTGAAGACGTGACGCACGAATCCGCGGACGCGCCGCTGCCGCAGTCGATCGCTTCAGGTGCCGAGCCGTTTTTCATCATCGGCGCAATTGCCGGTGGTTAATTTTTAGCATTCATACGAGGAGAAATCATGGCAACAAACGATACGAACACTATACGTCTGCACCGCGTGATCGCGGCACCGCCCGACAGAGTTTACCGGGCTTTTATTGATCCCGCTGCCATGTGCAAATGGCTGCCGCCAAACGGTTTTACGGGCCAGGTCCATTATCACGAGGCGGTGGTTGGAGGCACTTACAAGATGTCGTTCACGAATTTCAGCACGGGCAACAGCCACTCGTTCGGGGGCGAGTTTCTCGAGTTGCGACCAAACGAACGTCTCGTCTACACGGACAGGTTTGACGATCCGAATCTGCCTGGAGAGATGCGCACGACGATCGAGTTTAAGAAAGTGTCAGTCGGAACTGAGTTGAACATCGTGCAGGAGGGAGTGCCGGCGGCGATTCCGGCTGAGGCTTGTTATCTCGGCTGGCAGGAGTCGCTCACGTTGCTGAAGCAACTGGTTGAAGCTGAGATTCCTGAACAGATGGATTTATGAGCCGCGGATGAACGCAGATTCGCGGATCAAGCGCTACTGTGATGCAGCGCGTTGCTTTTGCAACTCGCTGAGGAACACTTGTTCACGTTCGGTTACGTAGTTTTTGTAACCAGCGGGATCGACGAACGCGGTCTTCTCTCCGTTCTTGAAGCGTTCATACTTCGCTTCAAGGCCGAAGTAGCTGCCGTGAGCGCCGAGAAATAAGTCGACGGGCAGTGACTTCAGTACGCGGAAAGTTTTTTCGTAGTCCTCGGTTATCTGAGGATACTTCGGATTGTTGACAAGCTTGTAGCCAGGGTTCACGTTAGGACTGCCGACGATGACGGCGTTGTAAGTGGTTGAGCCGTCCTGCACTTTCATGGTCCACGTGGTGCAGCCTTTCGTGTGCCCTGGTGTTAATCGCGCCGTGAGTACCGAGCCGCCGAGCTTCACCTCTTCGCCATCACGCAAAACACGATCGACTTTAGTTGGCTTGTAGAGCGTGTCCGGATCGTTTCCATAATAAAAATCACTTTTACCGCCTGACTCGACTGGTTCCACGTCGGCGTCCATGACCATGTACTTCGCGCCGGTCTGCTCCTTTATCAATGCGCTGGCCTCATTGTGATCGGAATGCGCATGGCTGATCAGCAGGATCTTGATGTCGGAATATTTTAATCCGAGCGATTCGACACTCTTACGAAGCAGTGGGACGCCTGCTTCGAGATTGCTGTTGATCAGAATGTGACCATCGGGCGTAGTGATCAGGTAACTTGCGAGGCCCTGGGTGCCGACGTAATAAAGATTGCCCGCGATGCGGAAAGCAGGGAAGGGCGTGGTCCAATCGGTAGGGATCTGGTTGTTGTTGGGCAATGGAGCACAGGTGAAACAAACGACCAGAAGCAAACTTAGTATGGCGTGTTTGATCAAGATCATGATGGACAATTGATAACATTTGTACCGTTCACGTCAAGAGAAGCGCCGTTGCCGATGCTGGTTGAGGATCTCGACGGCACAGGTTGCGGATGAGTGGTCCCACTGATGCCGCGGATGAACACGGATCGATCCGCGTCATCCGCGTTTCGTCGAAGAGCGAGTTGTGCCCGCCTTGGGCCACTCGCGCCGCAACTCGCGCTATCGCAATTTCAGAACTCGGCAAGCTCAAAAATATCAGTCTCACCCGGTATCCAGCGTTCCGCTGATCGTTTTTTTCTTCCGTCTAATCCGTGGTTAATTAACCGCGGAGAACACGGATCATTTCGCAGATCTCTTCTTCAGGCCGAGGTAGTGGGCGCGTTGATTGGCGTCGAGCTTTTCGATGGTGTAGCGCAGGGCGACGCGGGGCATGGTGGGGGCATGTTGGTCGAGGAATTTTAGGAGGCGGGCGCGGTCTTTGTCGCCCGCGAAGCGCAGCATCCAGCCAGTGGCTTTGTGGACCAGGTCTTCCTTGTCGCCGAGGAGTAGCTCCGCGATCTTGTATGTGTCGTCTAACTCACCGTTCCGAATGAAGTACGCCGTGCTGACGATCGACGTCCGGCGCTCCCACATGTTCTTCGAACGCGCCAGCTTGTAAAGCACCTTCCGCGGCTTGTCGAACAAGTAACCACCCACGACGTGAATCGAACAGACATCAACCAGGTCCCAATTGTTGATGCGGTCGTGCCGGCGGAGATAAAGCTCGTAGAGCTCCTTTCTGCGCTCCGGCGTGGTCTTTTTGCTCCGCGCCTGCTTATCCATGATGCTGCATGCGCCTGCACGAACTTCATGGATCTTGCTTTCGAGTAGCTTCTCGATCTCGTCCGGCGTCATCGTGATAAACTCTTTCGCGAGCGCGAAGACCTGGCCCATGCGCACGCCGATGAATTGATCGGTCTCGCCATTGGCCGGAGTTTTGAAATACCGCAGAGTCTTCTCGCGTTCGACAGGCGATTGGTGCGTTTTCAGTCGCTCTATAAAACGTTTCGCGTTTGTCATAGTGGTTTACTGAACATCCAAGTCGAATGAGGTCGCGCTACATGTTGAGGTCACCGGTTTCACACGTTCTATTCCTGCTGTTTCTACTCGCCCTTTCAACTGCATGTCAACAAGGTGACACGCGTACTGCCGATGAGGCAGCTTTAAGAAAGCTCGACCAGGAATGGTCGAGGGCCGCCGGATCGAAAGATGTTGAGAAAGCGATCGCCTACTATACAGACGATGCCGTGGTGATGCTGCCGAATCTTCCGACGTTGAAAGGTAAAGAGTCCATCCGAACACTCTGGAAAGAGATGTTTGCATCTCAAACCTTTTCCGGTGGCCGGAAAACAACGAAGGTAGAAGTCGCGCGCTCCGGAGATCTCGCTTACGTCATGGGAGATTATGAATTCAATGAAACGGAGAGTGGGAGACCGATAACGGATACAGGCAAGTATTTGCAGGTTTGGAAGAAGCAAGCGGACGGTAGCTGGAAGTGCACGGCGGATATGTTTAGCTCGGAGGTGCCGCTCGCGCCTGCTGAAAATAGACCATGAGCTTATTGATGAATAGTTAACTGGAAGATGTACTCTCGCGGTTCATCATTTTCGCCGACGACGATTACAGTCGCTTCACCTAAATCAGTAACTCCCGGATAGAACAGGAGGGGAAGCACGCGCGATACGGTTGATCCTCGTGACGCTGCGGACTGTGTGCGGTTGATCACGAGTAGATACCGACCCGGTTCAAGCTGTGTAAACCGGAAGCGCCCGTCTCTGATCGTGTAAGTTAAGATCCAGCCAGGCTTCTCAGCAAGAATCTGCTCGACGGTCGCGTCCGCTGGAACAAGCGAGATTGGCACCGAGTTGATCGGTTTCCCGTTTGCGTCCAGAACTCTTCCGGCAATCAGCGCCCTACGACTCGCGTGAACGTCAACCGGCGCGCATTCGCGGCCTATTAGGTCCAGCCGTTGCTCCTCATAACTAAGATATGCGGGGAGCGCTGCGCGTAGACGGTAAGTGCCTGCTGGTATGCGTTTGAATTCAAACTTGCCTTCGCTGTCGCTAACAACCTCGTAACGTTGGGTATTCCCCTGTAACGTCACTTTTATATCTTGCAGCGATTCAGGAGCGTATGGCTGTTCTCTGAGTTTCTGAGTGTGCTGCAGGACTTTGCCAAAAACTCTGGAACCGGGTTCCGCCTGGGCCAGTCCACGGATATATTGCAAATCCTCCGTTGCCTCAGAAAGCGGTCGTGTTCTTGTGTGCCCGACGCGAACATCAAGCTCGTTGTTATTAGGATTGCGATGAGCATAAACGAGGTACCGTTCACCTTCGTTGAATCGATAACCGCAGGGGTCCAGGTTTAAGATCAACGCGGTGCCGCCCACTCCCTTAAATGCTTCCTCGATCGTGAAGTAGACAGTTGTTTGCACACTCATCCAGTTTTCGGCTGTAGGTTTATCCGGTGTGTACGCGACGCGGTTCGCCACACCGATGAAAACGGCCTCCATACTCCAGTACTCCTGGCATGGTGGACCCTGCTGCGTCATTGGACAGCTAGCCCGTGCTTCAGTGGTGAAACTGAAGAGCGTCAGTAGAGACAGGAAAGAGACCGCAAGTTTCATCGTTACCAGACCCAAACCCAGCGTGGTTCATTTCCGCTCACTATGCATCCGCCTAAAATCACTTCACCCCTCTTAGCTCGATGGCTTAGTTCCGGGCCCGGCATTCCCATTACGAGAGGTATGAACCGCGGCGGCCCCGGATGGTTCACGGGCCATACGTCAATCGGAAGAAAGACCGCAATCAGAAAGCCCACAAAGATCCATCGCATCAATCGCGTTCGGGCTGTGTAAAGAAAGTAAATATAGGAACCGGCGAGCGCCAGCAACAGACAAAGTCCTGTTACTCGAAACGAGTAGGCTAAAAGAAAGACGGACATTATGAACAGCGCGGGGCATAACAGAATTTTGAAGAATAGGGTCTGGGTAAACTTCATGATCATTCACCTGGAAGGGCCAACACGTGTCGTGAACAATACACGATAGCGGGGCACAAAACATCAGAGGAAATTCCCTAGCGAACTCAGCGATCGGTTCGAATCCAGCCTTCGTCGACCTGTTTGAACTCCTCGTGAGTCATAACGCTGAAAGCTCCAGTCACCGGATTCCAGCCAAACTTTTCGACACTAATTTCCGGATAATTAATTTGAAGTACGTTGAAGGAGTTTGCCTCGCCTCGCTCTCTTGTCGAAGTGGCCGTGCCCGCTTGTACGACAAGCGCCGAGTGTCCGTGAATCCTGTATCGCTTGGTATGGCCCGTGTGACTGATGTGCAGATGGCCCGCGAGAAACAGGTCGGCGCCGCATTCCGCGAGTGCATTCATGGCCATCCTTGCTCGGCCGACAAGATCGCGCTCCGTGTGACCATCGGGTAAATCAAACGGATGATGAGTTACCACCGCCTTCACAACGTCTTTTCCGAACGTGCAGAACTTTTCCCGCAAACGCGTGACCTGAGACCTGTTGATGCGGCCACCTTTAAAGACGGACGAACGTGCAGTGTTCACGCCGATGATGATCATCTCTTCGTCCTGGTAAACCGGTTGGAGATCGTCAGTGATGTAGCGCTTGTATTTTGTTAACGGCTCAAAGAAGCGCGCGAAGATGTTGTGGAGAGGGATGTCGTGATTTCCGGGCACGACGATCTGCGGCTTCGGCAGTGCATCGAGAAACGAGCGCGCCTGCTGGAACTGATACGAACGCGCGCGCTGTGTGAGGTCGCCGGAGATCGCAACGAGATCCGGATCGACCTCCTGAACAGTTCTCATCAAAGGACCCAGCAGAGCAGGGTTCACGCGGCCGAAGTGCAGGTCTGATAGATGAAGTATCTTGCGCATGGTGTCACGTCACTCAATTTCTGCGTCTTTGGGCACAAACACTCGCAGTGCGCGCGTACGAATGCGGTATTGAAGCGGCGTTTGCATCACCTCAATCTCACCGTCAAAAGCGACACGCAATCGTTTGCGCCGCGTTTCTATTTTCACTTCGTCAGAGCTTAGCGCCAAAAAATCTTTGTCGTCGCGCAGGCGTCCAATCAGCGCCCGCAGCGCAAGAGTTATGAGTTTCAAACGACTCGGCCGGTGAGTTATGTAAATACTAAGGACCCCGCGATCGAGACGATCGCGCAAGCCGATGTTGAACGACTCCATTGCATACTCATTGTTCCCGACAAACACAAAAGGAGTCGTGCGATCAATGAGTTGATCTTTAACACGGAGCCGGACGTCGAGGAACGGATATCGCCGCAAAGCCTGAATCGTGGCCCAAACAAAGGCGGGCCATTTTTGAAAGCCGAGTCGCTCATGCTTTACACGTTCGCGGACGATGGTTGGATAGAGACCCAGACTCGAGTTGTTAAGAAAGATCCGGTTATTAACTTCCGCCACGTCGATCTCGGCAGTGTGACCCGCGACGATCGTCTGTGCCGCTGTTTCGAGGTCGGAAGAGATCCGCAAGTCGCGGGCAAAGTGATTGAGCGTGCCGAGCGGCAAGACTCCGAGGATCTTGTCGCTACCGATGAGTGATGCGGCTACTGAGCTGACGGTCCCATCGCCTCCGCCAGCTACGATTGCCTTGTACGGACCGCGTGCAGCGTCGCGGGCGAGTTCGGTAAGTTCAGCACCGCTCGTGGCGACTGACACATCTATGTCGATTTGATGTTCGTTGAAGATGGTGGTCAGGGTTTCATGCACGTTCCCGTTACTGCGCGCGACGGTACCGGCACCGGCGGAAATAATGATCTTTAGCGGCGACAAAGACATTGATGAATGTTAAGGGTAAATCCTTGCGGTAATGTCATGTTAAGTTTCCGAAAAGCAGTTTGTTTGTCGAGTCTGTGATCGTCGCCGATGCGTGACTTAGCTTCCCACCGTGCTTATCCGCCAAGCTAATCTCAACGGCCAACGATAATTTAGTCGACACCGTAAGAACGTGTGTGATAGAGTCCTGCACCTCGTTTCGCTAAATGAAACCTCGCCCGGAGCCGTACTAACGCTCGCGGTAATTGAGAGACGGTGCCCCTCGCTCAAGGCTTACATCAACGCACCTCTCGTATTGACCCAGCATCATCCAGGCGATTTGTTAACAGTCTGTTCCACCCTTGCGACTGGAGTCTCTGAAATGCGTTCCATTCTGTTTAAGACGACAAGCCGCGCGCTGATCTCCCTATTTTTTTCGATTCTCTCCGTTACCGCAGTATCCGGAGCTACATCAGTAGAACGGCTCGACCCGGCTAATCGCACTGGCGGTGCGGGTGGCGAAGATCCGCTATCACGAAACTTTAACTGGAGCTTGCCATTGGTTAGTTTGCCGGGACGTGCGGGCATGGATCTTGGCTTGATGCTGTCGTATAACTCGCTGGTCTGGACCACCAGCGGCGGCTCCATTTCGTTTGATGAAGACAAAGGTTTTCCTGCGCCTGGATTTAGACTCGGTTTCCCCGTCATTCAAGCACTTCACTTCAACAGCGAAACTGGTAAGTACGGTTATCTGTTGATTGGCCCCGATGGCAGTCGCACTGAGCTTCGGCAAATCGATAGTTCGGTACTGTTTGAGGCGGCGGATTCATCACACATGTTGCTCGACACGAGTAACATGATATTGCGGACCACAGACGGCACGCAGTTGACATACCTGTGGACTGGTAGTCAGTTCCACTGCACTCAGATCAAGGATCGGAATGGGAATTACATCAGCATTGGCTATAGTTCGGGACGAATAAGCACCGTCACCGACACGCTTGGACGAATTATCAACTTCAACTACGACGCGAATGGATTGCTTGTCTCAATAACGCAAGTCTGGAACCAGGGCTCGCCCAACCAGGTGACCCATCCATGGGCCACCTTCACCTATACCAACACCACGATTCAAACCAATTTCTCAGGACTGACGGTTAATGGCCCAGCTAATGGCTCTACAATTAAAACGCTTTCGAAGGTGACACTGCCCGGCGACTCGCACATCGAGTTTAGTTACACAAGTTGGGGACAGGTCTGGGCAATCACTGGCCTCGCCGGCACGCAGTTGCTCAACTATCGTTCATATAACTTGCCGCAAACAACGCAGACTGCCTATGCCGATTGTCCGCGGTTTACCCAGCGTCGCGACTGGGCACGGTACTGGAATGGCGATACCGACGGAATTGCAGCTGCAAATGAAGAAGCATTGACAACATTTACACCGCCTGTGAGCGCTACTTGGACCATGCCGGACGGTTCATCTCAAAGCGGTACGCGCACGGAGGTGACCTCACCGGACGGTACCTTGAAGAAACTTTATTTCATCGGTACGGCCGGCGCCTCCTCAGGGTGGCGGCGCGGCTTACCTGCGCTGGAGGAGACCCTCAGCGGCGGCCAGTGGCAGAGGAAGGTGATGACCACATGGACGCAAGACAACGTTTCAGTCGCATACCCACTCAATCCGCGCGTGATCGAGACAAACGTTTACGACCCGGCCGGCAATCGTGCGCGCACGGAGATAACGTATCAGCAGTTTACGTTTGCGAATGGAACCAACTGCTATTTACCGCGTGACATTTATGAATACGCGGCGAATGCCACAACGAAGCTGCGCAGCACTCGTACTGAGTACAATGTGAATACGTCGTATACCAGCAGGCGTATTCTGGGGCTCGTAAGCGAGAAGCAGATCTATCAAGGAGATGTGAACAGCGGCGGTGTTTTGTTGTCCAAAATAGGGTTCTTCTACGACAACGAAAATGGCGCCAGCTCTATTCATGGTAACGATGCGCCTGTGCAACACGACAATACAAACTACACCGCCAGCTTTGTCACCGGACGCGGCAATCTCTCGAGTGTTAGGCGTTACGACGTAACGAATGGCGCGTTGTTTACAACGACAAGCAGCAAGTACAACACCGCCGGTGCCGTCGTCTCAACAAAAGATGCTTTGAATCACGAAGTCACGATCTCTTATGCCGATTCCTTCTCTGACGGTAACAACACGCGTAATACGCTCGCTTACCCCACCACTTCCACTGATGCCGATCTCTTTACCTCGGTGACGAAATACCACTTTGACTTTGGCGCCGTGACATACACGCGCACGCCGAAACCGAACGAAACTACCAACATACCCGGGCCGGAACGGTTCTACACATTCGACAGTATCGGCAGGCCACTGCAAATCACAAATTCAGTGGATAGTGCTTATACGCGCTTTGAGTACTCCAACAGTCAGAGTCGAGTCGACACGTTCACCACAATGCAGGAAGGGCTCGGCGAAGCGCGTTCGTTCAGAATTACTGACGGGGCGGGTCGTGTCATTGCCACCGCGATGGATCATCCTGGTAGTGTGGGTGGGTACAGTGCTCAGAAGCTGGTCTATGATGTGATGGGCCGAACTATCAAGACTTCCAATCCCGCCGAGACTAGTGCGAGCGGTGCGCCACCGCAATGGGCCACCGCCGGAGAGGATGCCGCCGCAGGTTGGATCTACACTGAGCAAACGTACGATTGGAAGGGCCGTCCGCTGGTGAGCACGAACCAGGATGGCACAACAAAAGTCGCTTCGTACGCAGGCTGCGGTTGCGCAGGGGGCGAAGTCGTTACGCTGAGTGACGAGGGCACTATTCATTCTGGAGTAGCGAAACGAAGGCAGCGCAAAATTTACTCAGACGTACTAGGTCGGGTAGTGAAAACGGAAATCCTTAACTGGGAAGGTGGAAGTGTCTACTCTGCAAGGGTCAACGCTTACAACGCTCTAGATCAGCTCACACAGATCAGGCAGTACGCGGGCGGCGAAGGCAGTACGACTTTCCAGGATACAACTATGACCTACGATGGTTTGGGCCGGCTTAAAACCAGGCATGTACCGGAGCAAAACGTGGGTACAGCTACCACCTGGGATTACAACGCCGACGATACAACTCAAAGGATCACAGACGCGCGTGGTGCAACGACAACCTTCGCATACAACAACCGCCGGTTAATAACATCAATCAGCTACGGCGCCCCGTCGCCAATCCCTGCTACGCCAGCCACATCGTTCACCTACGACGCTGCTGGTAACCGCAAGTCGATGAGTGATGCTTCTGGCTCAACCACATTTCAGTACAGCCAGTTATCACAACTGACTTCAGAGACCAAGACCTTTACAGGTTTAGCAAACAGCTACACTTTGAGTTATGAATACAGTTTGGGAGGCAATCTCAAGAGTCTTACCGATCACACTAATAAAAAAGTTAATTACGGTTACGACCAGGCTGGCCGAATAAACACAATAACGGGCACGAATTACTCAGTCACACAAATGGTGAATAGCATTCAGTACCGCGCGTGGAGTGCCCCTCGCCAGGTGGTATTTGCAAACGGGCGCACCCTCAGCTTCAGTTACAATCAGCGCCTTTCACCCACTCACATGGCAATTCCGTCGGTCCTCGATAAAGATTACGAATACTACAACGATCGCCGGCTCAAGTATGCGGGAGACAATGTCGATGGTCGGTATGATCGATCGTACCAGTACGATCATTCAGAGCGAATAGTGCGGTCCCTGAGTGGTGCTGAAGCGCGTGGCGAGGGCACAACTACCAATCGCCCTTACCATCAATTCGGCGGCTTCGACGCTTTTGATCATGTCGCCAGTCGAACGACACGCCACTGGAGTAAAAGTTTTCCCTACGTTCAGACCAACTCGTTCACCAACAACCGCCGTACAGGCTGGCAATATGACGCAGACGGGAACCTGATAAACGACACCGATCGTACGTTCACATTCGACGCTGCAGGCCGGATGACTGCAAGTTCGGCAGGCAACGTGGGCCAGGTCTTTGATGGGAATGGGCGCAGAACTAAGACGATTGAACCGAATCTTGTAACGTACTATCTGACCTCCACCGTGGTTGGAGCGGTCATTGCGCAACTGGATGACGCAGGTAACAAACAACTCGGCTTCATTTATGCTTTTGGTGAGTTATTCGGCGAAGAATTCGTGAACGGTGTCGTGGGGTTCGTTCACAAAGATGCTTCGGGGCTGTCACTGCGAAAGACTCTTTCCACATCAGGCGTTTTGTACGAGACAATCGAACTCGATCCGCAGGGCTCCGACGTTGAGCTGGAGGATCCGTATCTCGATGAACCCGAATATGATGGACGTGAGGAAGGTGGACCGCTTTATCCAGGGTTTGGAAACATCACCGCACCGGGAGATTGCACGGTGGATGGCATTTGGATGCCGTGCGATATGGCATACCGGATGCTCGGATCGGGTGCGGCCGTTATGGCACCACCCGAAGGCACTATTCGTTACAACGAGACGAAAGGGACATTTGAATTTTTTAGAGCTTACGCGGACGGCTATTCGGGTTTTCTACCCGGCGGCGCACGGTATAAAGGAAACGGAAGAGCGTATTCTGGAGACCCGATGGATGAAAGCACAAAAGTCATCCTTATTGACAAAACTCCGCGGCACATCCTCGACGAAAACATTTTGAAAGATGCACTCCAAAATTGCATCAAGGAACTTTATCCAATGTTTGAAATGACCAGTTATACGCCAGTTAGCAGGCCGACGGCTGGTTCAAACGATGATAAATTCAACGGAGTAATCGAGATCAAAGGTGAGAATGGGTCGAGTTTCAAGGTCGTTTCCGACCCGACTCCTCCACCGTATGCAATCGACCTGATGAAGAGTGTAAACTCCCGCGGAGTTACGTATGGCTTTGGCTCCCCGACCGGTGACAATCCTTTCTGGACCTATAACTGCCCGACCTGCGATCGTTCAAGCGGTGACAACTACGGCCGGCCTTCGGAAGCACGATATCCGGAGCTCTATCGAAACCTCTCAACTTTTGGCAGGGTGCAAATTCACGAGCTTGGGGCGGCTTTAACAGTGATCAGGGATGCCTACTATCCCGCCCGTCCTCCACTGGTGCGTTATGAACCTCTTAAGGACAATGGACTGTACCCGGATGGGCATCCTGATGATGGTCCGGCGATGGAGGATTGCGTCGGCCGGAAATACTTTAACCTTAAGGGTCTCACGCCGAGGGGGTGAATCATGCGTCCCGTCAACGGTTCAGGGAGGAGACAGGTTATGAACATTAAGGCCATCGCCATTTTATCGATCGTCGTGGGTTTCTGTGTGAGTTGCGAACTACGAGCGAACCGAACTGACGTCGCGCCAGTTTCAAAAGACGTTACCGTGGTGTTGAGACCAATCCCAGCTCTAATCTACGAGATCGAAGGTCGAGTTATCAACGCGACGCAGAGGCGCATCGTGCCGAGTGACAGCGTCGCTGATCCATTTCTGCGAGCGCAATTTGTTAACGAGCAAACGGGCTGGGCCGGCACTTCGAAGTCGTTATACAAAACGTCTGACACCGGCACCACCTGGGAACGTTTGGCGTTCGAGGTTCCCGACCAGTCATGGATCTCTTCGTTTTTCTTTATCGACGAATCAAAGGGTTGGTTATCTGTTACTAAACAAATTCCGACCGAGCGTTATGGACTCGGAAACTCTTCCCAAATCTTAGTTACCAACAACGGAGGGAAAACTTGGAACCTGCAAACCAACCTGATGAGCGAGGCTCGAGTTAAAGTAATCAGGTTCTCAAACGAGAACTACGGACTGGCTATCGGTGCACGGATTATCGATCAGCCTGTTAATCACGGAGCGCCTTATGACGAGATGCTGATATTGAGTACGGACAATGGCGGCGCGACATGGATCGATATTTCCGAGCCAGCGAAGACAGCACTCAAAAGTCGGAGTGATTCGGGATGGGCAATTCATTCGCAATCAGTGAACGAAGTCTTTTTACTGACTGCAAACGGAAGAGTTCTCCACACGTCGGATCGGGGTAAGACCTGGAACAACATTGCGAAGTTTAAGGATGAACGTCCAGGAGGGGTTGTCTCCTCAACCGCCTACTACAAGCTTTTTCTGTCTCCTGAAAAAAGGATTCGGGTCATTGGCGGCGCTATCGGTGATGAAGGCTACTGGGGTGATCTCATCGTCAATAACAAAGACGGATCATGGATCAGTTATGAACTGGTGCTCAGACCGATATGGGACGCAGTGTTCTTATCAGAGGACGAGGTTTTAGCTTGTGGAGTCGAGATGCGCGGGGCCGGAGACGAACGAAAGCTCCCCAGGGTTGGCATTATTCTGCACTCGCTTGATAGTGGAAAGACCTGGACACCACTTTACCGTTCACAGGCTAAAGAGACTTTTATCAACCTCACGAAAGTCGGGGAGAAAAAATTCCACGCAGTTTCCGATGCCGGCACACTCGTCAAGTTTTCTTTGAACTAGATCAGCAAGAGTTGAACGTTAGCTCGATCTGATCAACAACACACCTTCGCCGGTGCTGAACATGCCTGCGATGCAGCCGGTCATGAGGGTGGCGAGGGTGGCGGCGAGGAGTGCGCGCAGGCCGAGGCTGGCGAGGTCGTCGCGCCGCGAGGGCGCGAGGGCGGCGGTGCCGCCGACGAAGATGGCCATCGCGGCGACGTGCGCGAAGCCGCAGAGTGCGTAACTCAGGATGACGACCGTGCGTGGGTTAGTGACCTGGCCGCTTGAAATCAATTGCGCGAGATGGTTGTAAGAAAAGACTTCAGTCAGTATCACTCGCTCGCCTAACAGGCGGGCGGCAAGCGGAACATCGCTACTCTGTATCCCCAGCAAATACGCAAACGGATAGAACACCCAACCGAGAATCCTCACGATCGAAAGTGGTTCGCTCATGCCCACCCACGAACTCGCAACTCCAAGTAACTTATCCAACAGCGCAACGATTCCGAGAATCGCGATGATCAGTGCAGAGATTCCTGCCGCGAGCTTTAACCCGTCCATCGCACCCTGAATAATCGCACCGATCAGGTTCTTCGATCGCCCCGACTCGTCTTCCGGCGGAACCGCCGCTAGTGTCTCAGGCGCTTCGGTTTCCGGAATCAAAAGCTTGGATACGACGACGCAAGCCGGAATCGCCAGGATCGACGCCGAGATAAGATGTCCTGCGATCTGCGGAAAGACGCCGGTGAGAAATGCGACATAAACTCCGAGCACACTCGACGCCACGGTGGCCATGCCTGTGGTCAATATTAGTAGCAACTCGGAGCGCGTCATCTTTTCCAGGTAAGGCCGGACGACGAGCGCTGATTCAATGCCGACGAAAATGTTCGCCGCACTCGAGAGTGACTCGGCGCCGCTGATCTTCATGGTGCGGTGAAAGAGCCTTGCGAAGACTCGGACGAACACCTGTAAGACGCGCAGGTGATAAAGCATCGCCGTGAACGCGGCGAAGAAAATCACTACCGGCAGAACTTGAAACACGAGTATGAAGCCGACCGAACCTGCCTCTCCGGGGCTTGCCGCGAGTGGTCCAAACAGGAAAACCGAACCGCTCTTTGACGCGTTGAGCAGCGCCAGCACCGCGTCGTTCAGCCAGAGCAGGATGCGATGTGAAACGGGTAGTCGGAAAATGATCAGACCGATGAGGAGTTGCAGGGCGACGCCCCAGGCGATCGTCTTCCACGCGATTCGCCTTCGATTACTCGAAAGTAACCAGGCCACACTCGCGAAGATCACGAAGCCGGCAAGTGACACCGCGTGATGAATCATCTCAATCCTCTCGGTGGTCTATGTAGCAGGCACCGTAAGATATGAGATAGAGATAGCGCGAAGCAAATCAAAAGCAGCCGCGGATGAACGCGGAGAAGAAGCGCAGATGGGTGCGATAATGGCAATCAATCGACGGCGATCCACTCCAGACTCGCGGGGAAGAGTTTCTTTTCGGGATCGATCGTGACGACGTATGCGCCGAGAGCGCCGATGCGACGATTTGGACCAAAAGTGATTTTGGGCAT
Source organism: Pyrinomonadaceae bacterium (assembly GCA_035761985.1). Classification (GTDB taxonomy): domain Bacteria; phylum Acidobacteriota; class Blastocatellia; order Pyrinomonadales; family Pyrinomonadaceae; genus PSRF01. The sequence continues at coordinate 10,862 of DASTQB010000039.1, read as the reverse complement.
CAGGCCCGTGTCGTACTCGTAAAGTCCTTCGAGAGTTGTGATCAAACGTTCGCGGCTGAGATCCTTGCCGCAGATTTCCAGCGCATGGACCAGTATTCGGGCCGCAGCGATCGCCGAGGCCTGCGCCGCAGCATGCGTCGATTCGAGCTTGTTTCTTTGCAGCAGGGACCTGTATTCAGCAGCACCGGCCGCGGAAACGTCTGTTGGGACAGTCGGGAAAGCAAGAAAGATCCGGTCTTTCATTTTTACCGGAACGCTGTCCGTGACGTTTCTACCGACGAGCGTGCCCAGCATGTATATCGCCGGCTTCCAGCCAACCGCATCGGCCTCCTTCAACATCGCTGCCGCTTCAATGCCGGAACCGAGAAAGAAGATCGTATCGACTTCCTTGCGATGCGATTCGTTTACAAACTCGACTGCATTGAATTGATCCCGCGCGTAATAGGTTGCAGTCGCAGAATCCCACCGCAGCTTCTTCGTTTGCTCTTCGATCGCACCGGCGATATTTCGATTGAATTCGACATCGGGTGAAACGATTGCCACGCGCGACTTTGAAGCGTCGCTTTTCTTTGCAGCAAACGTGACGAGCGCTCGCGCCTGTTCTTTCAAACCGGGCAGTAAATAAAAGATGTAACGATTAACAGGCGTGCCTCGTTGCGGCAGTAAAGTCGAAGGACCAATGAACGGAACTTCTTTCTCCTGAGTCAACGCTGCAACACCCTCCTCGGCGCCCGCCATCAGGCCACTGACAACCGCAAACACCTGATCTTCATCGACGAGCCGCTTCATGTTTGCGACTGTGGACTTCGAATCGCCATGGACCACGCGCAATTCGATCTTGCGATTGTAGATTCCGCCGCGACTGTTGATCTCAGCGAAGTAAGCCTGCAACACGTCGCCCATCGACTGGGCCAAACCGCTTAACGCCGTCTTCTCGGGAAGCACTGTTCCGAGCACGATCGACGTTGGTGTTATGCCGGGATCCGTGTCGTGCTCGATCACTTTGAGATAAGCGATCAGGTTTGCCATGTCTTCCTGATTCATGCGGTAAGTGGGCATTGCCACGGCCAGCTTGTTGCCCGCAGGATCGATACCCGTCGTCATCACGCGTGCGAATGAGGCTTCGGTAAACGGCGGATGCTTGCGACCGCCGTCGTCCGCGTGACCATAGGGCTTCGTGAGGAAGTTCCAGGTCATGTTGCCGGCGGTGACTCCGCCTTCGGTGATGCCTTCGCCGCGCATGCCGTGACAGCCCGCGCAGGTGAGTGTTGAAGCAGGCACGTCGATCTCGCCCATCATCGCGGTGATTTCCTGACCGGAGGCGCTTTCGCCGCGGAGGTAGAACGCCTTGCCGCGCTTTTCCTGTGGGGTGAGTTCGCGGCGCGCATTTTGTGACTGGACTGTCGATGAATTAGTCCAGATCAAGAGGCCGGCTAGCGCAATAACAAATACGAGTGTGAGTCTCATGTAAACCTCGGACGCGGATTTGCGCGGATTAGCGGTCGTTGATTACGTCTTCGACGATTTTGATCAATTCATCGGCGGCGGCGAGGCCCATGGCTTTTTTCCAGAGTCCTTTGGGTTCGTTGCCGATGATGACGATGCTCGTGTGATCGTCTTTGGCTTCGACGTACTGGCCCAGCTTGTAAAGCGCCCAGTCGACGTTTTCCTTCTTACCAGTGAGAAACAACCAACCGGGCTGTGCTTTGAAGAGACGCCCGTACTCCTTGAGTCGAGTGGGCGTGTCGGTGACAGGATCCACCGTAATCGAGACAAGAATAACATCTTTCCCGAGCCGGTCGCCGAGTGCTTCCTGAATCTTCTGAAAGTTACGATTCAACGGCGGACAGATGCTCTTGCAGGTGGTGAAAAACGTGTTAATGACGACGACCTTGCCTTTCAGCACGTCGTTGTAGAACCGCAGCTTGCGACCGTCCTGATCCAGCAACTCGACATCCGAGAAGTATTTCTCGGCAGGCGACTTCGCCGGCTCGTTCGCGTCCTCAGCCGTCTTCGGCAGGGAAGCCGGCTCCGGTGGTTTAGCCTTCTGTGCAGGTGTTTGCACCTGCGCGAGGATCGTTGTGGAGAACGCCAGCAGGACCATCGCGGCGCAGAATAGTTTAAACTTCATTTCTTCACCTCATCAGTGGCGGAAGAGTCGTCGACCTTTCCTGCGATCACGTCGTTTATGAGGCCGATGATCTGGTTTGTTTTAGCGAGGCCGTAAGTGCGTGTCCAAACACCTTTCGCGTCGTTGCCGATGATCATTGCCGGCGTGTGGTCTTCACGTTTCGATACCGCGGCGCCGAGCGCATTCAACAGCTTATCCATCTCCTGTTTGTCGCCCGTGACGAACGTCCAACCTGGACCAGCTTTGAACTTCGCACCCCAGGCTTTCAGTCGCTCCGGCGTGTCCGTCACCGGATCCACGCTGATCGAGATGAGGTGAACGTCTTTACCGATCTTGTCGCCCATCTCTTTTTGAAGTCGCGCAAAGGTTGCCGCAAGCGGAGGGCAGATGGTCGTGCAGTTTGTAAAGATGAAATTGATCGCCACCGTCTTGCCTTTGATCAGATCCGAGTAGAAGTGGAGCTTGTTGCCGTGCTGGTCCAGGACCGGAACATCCGGGATCACCATTTTGTTTCGAGCAGACGCTTTATCGTCCTGAGGCGTGTGGCAGGAGGGCTTCTGAGATTGCGCCGGCACTACCACGCTCAGCACGATGACGACAAATATAATTCCTTTAAGTGATTGTGTGTTCATTTTCTTCACCTCAAAATGCTTTACTCGGTTGCATGAAGCATCAGGTAAGGCAGGTCTACGAAACGTACGCCCATCGACGACGATTCAACGAACAGCATGTAAACACCTGTTTGCGGAACGTTGATCTTCAGCTCGTAAACACCGTCGCCGACCGGCTTCGCAATGTCTCGACGCTGCCAAACCCCCGGGCTCAGAAACGTCAACACACGCACATCTTTCAAGTCTGATTTCGGATTGCCCGTGGCAGTCTCGATCAGCTTGAAGCGGAACGTGAAAACCTCTCCGACCGAGAACTTCCGTTCCTTCACCTGGTGCTCGATGCTGAGCGCGATCGGCTGTTTCTCTTTCAACGCCGGATTGGCCTCGGCACTGAGTTCGAAGCAATGGGCCACTCGTGGAGAGTCGTTCACGAAGGCGACGTCGTAACGGCCGCTGGCCGGCAATTTTATCGTGGTCGAGTAAACGCCGGGTTTGATCTCTCGCAGGCTGCGATCGACAACCATCACGGCGAGCGGCTCGCGACGATAGTTCTGGAAGTTGCCCATCGGCGCCGCCATTCCCTCGCTGTAGTAGTAGAGAACTTTGTCTACTGGATTCGCGACGATTACCGCGTTTCCTTCCGGCGCGAGAACGATCGAATCCGCGCGAACGGGTGTCGATCCCTTACCCGGAGCACCTTGCCCGCCGGGAAACTCAGTGACGTCGACCTCTTTGCCGATCGTTCCGAGCCGCAGCATCTCGACGTTCTCCGTTTCAAGCGATCTGACGAACGCAAACGTGTCGCTGAACATGATCTGATCGGGCGACTTGCCCACGTTCACTTCATGCAACATGCGATTCGACGCCGCATCGAAAATATAGACCAGGCTTTCTTTAGTGTTAAGCACAAAGCCATAACGGCCCGAAGGTGCGAACCGGATCGAACGCGCGCCCGGCTTTGTTTTCATACGAGCGATCACCTGATGACTCTGCTGTTCGATAGCCGTCACAGTGCCGTCGGTTTCACTCGCGACGTACAGTGCTTTACTCAAATCGGACAGGGCCAGCGAGACAGGACCGGGACCGACTTTGACGTCGTCGAGTTTTTCGAGCTTTCGAATGTCGATGATCGAAACAGTTGCACTTTCACGATTCGAAACAAACGCAAACCGGTTATCGCTGCTGATGACGATGTCGTGCGGGCCCGGGCCAGTCGGAATCTTTGCGGCAACTCTCAAAGTTGCGGCTTCGATCACGGTCACGCCGCCGTTTTTGTCGTCGCCTTCGTTTGCAACCCAGATGTACTGCTGATCCGGTTGCATCGTGATGCGAGTGGGTTTGACTCCAACGTCGATGTAGGTGGCTACTTTCCAGCTTCGCGTATCGACTACCGCGACCTGGTTGATCAGCGGCAGTGTGACGAACAGTTTTTCGCCGTCGGGCGTGAGGAGCCAGTCTTCACCCGGGCTCTTCAGCATTACGAGTGTGAGCAGCTTGCTTCCGCCGAATCCCAGGAGCGGATCGATAACCGAGATGTCGGCGCTCTTGTTCAAGGCAAGCACGTAGTAAGAATTGAGATCGACGTCGGGACGTGTTCGCAGACTGCCTGTCATGTACGACTGGATCTTCTCGCGACACTGTGCCGGCTCCGTGGCTTTCTCCGGCGGCCTCATGCTGATCCATGCGGACAGGCCCAGGCCTTTGACCGGAGTGCCGGTGGTTGTGTCCGTGACTTTGAACTTTACGTTGACGTCTTCAGCGGCCCTGATGTTGGTTGCTTTTGGAGCCAGTGGATCGGCTGTGAATTCGATTGCGATGCCCTGTTCAACTATTTTCTGTGGTGGCTTTGTTTCCTGTGCCTGGATTGAAATTACAAAAAGAAGCGAGGTGGCGAATGAGATAAATTTTCGGTGCATTATTGTGCTCCTCGGTCGGTAGTTGCCGTCGCAGGTGCAAGCTCTATGCCTGCGCAAAACCGTGGTAAATGGGCCGGTTGCGTGGTCCAACTGGGGAAATTTCCGATCCATGGTGGGATTGGTGGGAATTAAGCCACGGATGAACGCGAATTAACACAGATCCGAACCAAAGAAAAAGGGGGTGGCCCCGGAGGACCACCCCAAAGACACCACCCCCAAACGGCTTACGGTGTCACACGGAAAATGCCCCAGACGCCGCCGTCAAACATGATCGACGTCTGTGTGCGATAGAGATAGTCGCCTGTAACACGGCGTCCACCACCTGCGCCATTCACCGGAATCACTTCGTAGTGCGATGATGGTCCAATTCCATACTGAGCGCCTTTGAACTCCGACAGAGGATTGCTGCCAATCACCTTCGAGTTGTTGGCATACGGCTCCTCCTGCCAGAAGTGCCCGTGCAGATTGAACACGTTATTACGCGCGTGACCGTTGGCGTTCAGTATTCGGAACCTGACCTGCTGGCCGGCACGAGCTGTGAACACCGGTGTCTGTGGATCGCCTCCAACAATCGCGTTGGTCAACACGTTGGTGAAGTCGAAGTTGCGCGTGGTCACGAAGTCAGTCTCCGGAGCATAGCCCATGCGTTTCCAGAGTGGCTCAGTGCGATAGTTGATCGCTTTCTGTGCCGAGTCTTCGTTATCTTCCGCTCCTTCCGGACCACCAAGGTTCGGTACCGGACTACCGTCCGCAAACCTCATGTTGATGTCCGTCTGGAACTGCATTACGAATTCGCGGAACGACGTGCCGTCGGTCTTGGTGACCGTCGCTTGCGCGCGCGATCCCGCATCCTCGATCCACGTTGATCCTTCCGGTTCGATGATCAGCGAGCCAATCGCGCCCTTGTTGCTGTGCTTGATTGGATCGGATGAGATCAGGTTAGTTGCGCCAAACTCAATCGGCGTCGCGATGCGCTGGAAGCCGTTGATGATAACGTCGCCGGCGTACCACGTGTACCGGGCGATGCCGCCTGGTCCAACCGTCTGATTTGGATTGAAGCCAACGTTCTTGCCGTCGCTGTTTGCCACGTTGTAAGCAAGCAGTTGCGGGTGCAGACCAACCTGGTTCGACGGTCTCACCTGGTTGGCATTGAAGTGGAAGAGCAGGTTCGGCATCGTGTTGAAGCCGTCCAGATCGGGCAACGTCCTCGGCAGCTTGTTATGCAGCGTGAAGTTGATGCACTCACCGGCCCTTGCTCTAACTACGAGCGGTTCAATCGGCACGCCCGCTTTGACCCTGCCGTAGATGTCAATGTCTGAACTGCGGAAGTACATGATCGCAGTCGGATCATTGAGCGCACCACCCATTCCCGGACGGCTGTTGTAGATCAGCTTACCTCCCGGCAATGCTGCCGCACTCACCGCCGTTACATGGATGTTTCGTTTGGGCGCATTCAGCGGACAGATGCCCGTCGGGACGAACTTGCCAGTCGCAAAGTCAGTCTCGAGTGACGTCACGATAGTCCTCTCGATTAACTCTTCTCCCAGCAATGCCCGATCCATCTCGTTGAGCGAAGCCGACAACATCTCGTCGGACATGAACTGCGTATCAGTTGCCAGCTTCGTGTCAGTGGTAACCGAAGTGTCAGTCGTGTCCTTGTAGTCGGTGATGCCGTTCGGGAAGTTCGAGTCCGTCGGGAACGACGAGTCGTTGGTGGACCACGGTGCCGCACCCTCCGTGTTGTTGGGTAGTGACACGAGGTCTGCTTTCAGACCAGCGCGGCCGTTGTAGACTCGGAAGATTCCCCAGACGCCGTTCCATTGACCGTCAACGGACGCGTTGTTCTGGTAGAGGTAATCGATGAACGGGCGATTGCCGAGGATCGATTCCTTGCCGGTGAGAAACTCGAAGTGTTCGGAGATGCCCGCCACTTGCGAATTCCTGTAACCGGAGTTGTTGACTGTCGTCGGATCATTCGGCGTACCTGGCTGATGCAGCCACTTGTGACCGTTGATCGTCAGGTTGTGTGTTTCTTCATGCGCTCCCACGAGGATACGAATCTGAACCTTGTCATTTTCGTAAGCCCTCAGAAGCGGCGTGAAGGGATCGCCCGGCTGCACTCCTTTCGTGAGCGCGGGATAGAAAGTCGGTTGCACGTTGAAGTTCGGATCAGCGCGAGAGATGTTTGACTTGTACACCTTCGACAAATCACCAGCAGCGCCGGTGGCCTGAGTGTTGGTAAACGGATTTCGCACTCTCAACGGTACCGGCTCATTGCGGTAGTTGACTGTCATCGTGCCCGGATCCGCGGCTGAGATTGCTTCCGGACAAGGCGCCGGAACTCCGCCGGGACAAACCAGGCCGTTCTCGACGATGAAGGGTAAACCTACTTCGTTTTTGATCGGCGGATTGATCACGCCTTTCGGATCCGCAATCGGATGACCGTTGGCGTCAACGCCGGCGCCGGCTTCATACGCGAGCTGGTAATCTGCAAACTCAAACAGAAACTCGCGATGGCTCTTCGACGGATCTTTGTCGATGATGGCCGCCTGCCAGCTTGTTGGACCACCGTCAACCAAACGCGTTCCCATGACCACGCCCGTTTCCGGGTTCTTCCAAACGGAACCTGTCGGCTCGATCACCAGACCGGCATAGAGACCAGTCTGCTGGTGAGTGGATGGTCCATAGTGATCGTGTGTGAACACGGTGCGAAGTGTGCGGTCGACCTTGTTGTTGTTGAGAACGTCGTCGGCAAACCAGCGTTGGATCGTGGTCTGCGCGCCGAGTGTTCCGAAGAACGGGTGTGCTTTTGCTTTCGGACAGGTAAACGTTCCGTCGCGCGGATCGCCTGAATCTGTGCCGATGCAGCCGTTCTGTTTGCGAATTGCGTGAATGCGTTCAATCACTTCGTCGGGACTGAACGTTCCGTCTTCGTAATTGAAACCGTTGCCTGAGCCGTCTGACGAAGTAACGTCAAACTTCACCAGGTGAATGTGTTGTCCGATGATGTCCGTCGGCGTGCGAATCTGGAAATCGTCCTGCTCGTACACGCCGGGCACCAGGTTGGTGTGATAGAACGTGATGCAATCGTTTGAATTCGCTCGGAAGAAGAACGGTTCGGGTGGCCGTGTGCCGGCTTTCGTTGGTCCAACATCCGCCCAGAGCGAGAGAATTCTCGATTGCGGGAAGTGCCATCCAGCTTTGTTGAACTTGATATCAAGTTGAAATGCTGCTGCTTTGTAAGTGCGCGGAGTTCCGGTTGCGTTTCCGGCACTGTCAATGCACGGATCTGCGAAAGGAGCGCCGGGTTTGCGCGGCAGTCCATTGAGCACGAAGCTGGCCGGAGTTCCGTCGGGTTTGAAACTCGCGTGCAGGCGCTGTTCGTGATAGACCATCGCGGCGATTTCTGATGCCGTGCCTGTTTCTGAGATCTGTTGGGCCACAGCAGTTACCAATTCCTTGCTGAAGTCGAGACGATTTTCAACGCTGACGAAAGTTCCGCCAACGATGATGTGTCTCGGCAGGCCGCCATCGTCGATTGTATCGAGCGGCGGTTTTGGTGCACGGTGGCCGGCCACTGCCGGAACGAAGAACGGATAACCCGGTCGGGCAGCCGTCGGCATCGGAGCCATCGCAAGTGTTGGCAGTGGAACTATCGCAGGCGTTGGTGTGCCCGCGAGAATTTCACCATCAGGTAAAGCGCGCGAGCCGGGAACGGGAATGCCTTTGCCGTCGAGCTCGGTTCCCCCTTCAAAGACGTCGTGCGCCCGCCACAGTTCCCACATGCCCTGTGCGAAATGTGGATAGAAGTGGCAATGGAAGATGGAGTCGCCAACGGTCTGGTTCCGGTTGCCCGTACCGCCGTGAACGATCTCGGTAGTGAATGCATAGCCTGGTCCAAGACTCTGGCTGTCGAGATAAGTTGAATTATGGTCGTCAGGTGTTTGCAACCACTGGTGTGCATGCAGGTGGTGAACGTGATGTTCCTTTGGTCCCGCATGCACCACTCTCATCTTCACGGGATCGCCAAGATAGCTGTGATGCACGTTGGAAGGATCATCGGGATACAAGACTCTCGTCGCCTTGCGTCCTTTTATTAAGTTGCCTTTTTCATCCGTGGTGTTAGCGGGCACGTCAACTATCTGTGCCGGATCGCCAATGGTCCACGATGAGAGGAAAAACTCTTCAAACTTACATTCGGTGCAGTCGAACATCGGTCCGACTCCGAGCCGGTTGGCGAGAATCTCGGCGCCTGCGCCGGCCACGCCGTAGTTGATCGCAAATCCGTCTCGCACGCTGTGAAGCGTGTGTTTGAGAACGGGATCCTGGAATTGTGGAAACGCTTGCACGGCCTTGATTTCATCGTGATAGATCACGGTGAATTCGCGGAACGGCCGTTCGCGATCGGGTTCAGTTTGGTTTGGTTTAAATGTTCCAGTTGGAAAACGTCCTTTGTTTGGGCCAGTGATGATCGCGTTCAGATCGGTGTGAACGATCGTGTCGCCGTTGAGCATCCTGATGATCGGCTTGCCGGCTTTCGGGTGTCCTACCGGATAGACCGCATCGTAGTTGAGTATCGGCTGGCCGCCCGGCGTTGTGCCGGTTTGGGCCAGTTTCAAGTCTTCGGCGGTCAGTTGCGAACGATACCACTCGGCGTTTTTCGGTTCGACGTTGACGCTGCCGAACAGTCCCTGCGCGAGTGTGCCGCCGTCACCTTCACCACTCGTCGTGGCGCCGGTGCTGTACATTAAGTTGTTTCCTTCGCGTGTTGCGTAAAACGTGTAGATGGTTGAACCGCCTGGGCCAACGAGGCTTGGCGGATTAGTACCCACGTTTGATCCGTCTGAAGCAATGCCACCGACTAATTCCATGCCGATGACGTGTATGCCGGCGGAACGAGTTGCAGGTTGATCGTGAATCGGCGAGGGCGACAGAAGATTTGTAAAGGTAATCCTCAAACAGTCGCCACTATTCATTCTCAAAGCGATGGGCCGAGGGCGTTTGTCAGAGCGCAACTGAACGTTGCCGGCCACAAGGCCCTTCGCAGGATCGATCGGTACGACGTCCTGCTTCAATGCGTAAATCATTCCGCCCGGATTAACTGCGCCCAGACGGTTGTACATGATCGCTTGATCCAGGGCGACCACACTGGCTTTGATGGTGCGACTACAGGCCGGTGTGGGCGTAGGTAAAGCAAGCGACTCGTCAATTGTTTCAATCTGTGCTTGAGCGCTGCTGGTTAGCAACAGCAGCACAAAAGATGAGAACGAGAGCAGTAAGGATAGTTTCCTCCTGCGGTGGGGTCTACATTTACTATTCATCTTTTTTCCTCCGGGTGGGCCGTGTGGGCCCCCGATTAAGACTCCCGCTTGATAGGACCAAGTTTTTCGAGCGCGAGTGACTCGATGATTTGCAAGGCCTCTTGCAAGAGGTATACCCGCTGCTGCGTGGTCTAGGTTTTTACGTATCGCGATGACTTTCGTTGTGACGTGGGTCACACAACGTGGTCCTGCAAAAAAGCGGAAACCTTCACAGCTACTGCGGGCTTTTTCCCAGAAGTGAAAATCTCTACGCAATGCGAGTTGAGGATTTTCTCGTAGCACGGGGCTTGCTACAGGACGGTCCAACTGTGACCTCAACCTTAGGAGACGATCATGAAAAAAGTTATAGCTGCAATCGTAATAGTGATGGTTTCGTTGCCGGCGTTGGTCCAATCGCAAGTCGCTGAGGACTTACCGGCAGTGCTGGCTGTCGTTAATGGAGTGACGATCACGACGCGTGATATTGAAAAGAATACTGGCGAGTCTGTTCGCAACCTGCAACGCCAGGTTACAGAGGCGCGCAAGCGAGAGCTCGATCTACTCATCAATTCAAAACTTCTCGCTGCGGAAGCGAAAAAACGCGGTGTAAGCACGGCGAAACTGTTGGAGCAGGAAGTGGTTGCGAAAGTGAAAGCTCCGACGGTGGCTGAAGCGCAGACCTTTTATGATCAAAACAAAACGCGAGTTCAGGGCGAGTTTAACGCGCTCAAAGAAGAGATTCTTCGATACCTGTTGGATGAGCGACAGCGCGTGGAGGCGAAAAAGTTTGCAGATGGACTCCGCGCGGCGGGCAACACGGATCTCTTGAAAGTCACGCCGGAAGAGGTCGAAGAGTCACTCAAGCCACTGCTTTACGAGGTCGCAGAGGAGATTTACAAGCTGC